>JAFGJC010000472.1 GCA_016929305.1 candidate division CSSED10-310 bacterium
AATGAAGCGTCTGGTGCCGTACTTATAAAAAATCAGCATAGAGTGGAGGAATCAGATTATGCCGAGAGCTAAAGGAGGGCCGAGCAGCAGGCACCGAAGAAGAAAAGTACTGAGAGCTGCTAAGGGATATCGAGGAATACAGAGGGTTCGCTATCACGCAACGCTTGAAGCTGTCATGAAAGCAGGACGGCATGCTTACGCCGACAGACGGCGTAAAAAACGGGAGTTTCGTGGTTTATGGATTCAGCGTATCAATGCTGCCAGCAGACTGCATGGTATGCCTTATAATAAGTTCATATACGGATTGCAGAAAGCCGGTGTGGGTGTCGATAGAAAGATGCTTGCCGATCTGGCTGCAAACGATCCGCATACATTTTCTGAACTTGTCTCGATTGCCAAGACAAATCTTTAATCATTTTGCAACGGAGATGCTATTTTGATAGACTCAGAACATGATGTAACTTCGGATCTGGAAGAGAAATTTCAGATTCTCGAAGAGAAGGTCTTTCAAGCAGTAAAAAAGATTCAAATACTGGAATCGGAAAAATCGAAACTCCTTCAAGATCTTCAAAATGTCGAGCAACAGATTGAAGATATGCAAAGTAAGCTTCAGACTTCCGAAAAAGCGTTATTGGAGGCAGAGAAGTGGAAGGATCAGGTTCAGGAACTTACCCAGGTAAAGCAGTTCGTCGCGGGGAAAATAGAGGGATTATTGAATCAAATCAATCGGATTCCTCTGAACGATCTTTAACATCTGATCTGACTTCTGAAAATCCAATCACCAATATCCCAAACCGAATTAAAGTATCCATTTTCGGACAAAGCTATCATATTATCGGCGATGAGGATCCGGAGCGAGTAAAGCAGCTTGCACATTTTGTTGATAGCCGCATGAAGGAAATTGCTCAGCACAGCAAAGGTATTTCACAATTGAAGATCGCGATATTAGCGGCTTTGAATATTGCAGAAGAGATGCTGAAATTGCAGGAAAAAAACAGAAATATTGCATATAAAGGTGATAAACTGATATCATTATTATCAGGAGCGGTTGAAGAGAAATGAAACGAATTGACTCGGAATGGAAGGCAAGTAGATTCGAACCGCTGCTGGTGTTATCTGCGCAACAACAAGTGATATCCATAAAATTAAAATATTGCGGGATCCTGTCCCTGCTCTATTTTATCTATACTCAATTGACAATATTAATTTTTTGGGTGTCAAGAAAATTGTATATTGAGGGTTTCCCTCCTGTGATGTTCGTGATGTTTTGGAACTATTTGAGCCAACACCCATCAAAAGGGAGCCTAGCTTCAGTTATGGATTTCAAGCCCTTTATTGGGAAGGAAGAAATGACTGAGCGGGCACCCACCTGGTTTACCAGGTTCAATAAAGCCATTACACACGGCAATTCACGGGAGGGATTTTCTTTTTTGTCCTACCCGTTGCTGCACACACCGGCCTAGTTGCAAGTCCATTTCGTTTCGAGTCTTTTTCCTATGCGAATAGGATGCTTGTGAAGGAGGTGAGTGCAATTACACCCTTGATGACAACGATTATTGCAGTGGCGTCTGCAGTAGTTGGCCTTGTGATAGGTTTTGGAGCTCAATTTGTGTTTGCCTCATCCCGAAGTCGCAAAATCTTGAGCGATTCGCGGGATAAAGCGAAGCAATTGGAAGAAAAAGCAACACAGGAGGCTGCTGCAATTCGAAAAGAAGCAGAGGTTGAAGCAAAAGAGAAATATTACGCAAAACTCAATCAATTCGACAACGAAACAAAGGAAAAACGTGAGGAGATAAAAAAACTTGAGTACCGGATCATAAAGAGGGAAGAGAATTTAGAACGTAAACAGAATTTCCTCGATAAAAAAGAACGTAGTCTTGTTCAAAGAAGTAAAGAACTGCAAAAACGCTCCGAAGATCTGGATTTATTGGAGCAGAAGCGGAAAGAATTGATATCAGAGCAGGAAAAAGCGCTTCAAAAAATTGCAGGATTATCGAATCAGGAAGCGAAAAAAATCGTTATTGATCGCATGGAAGATGAAGCGCGGAAGGAGGCTGCGGAAAGTATCAAAAAGATCTTGGACGAATCACGGGATAAAGCTGAATCGAAGGCAAAGGAAATCATTGCCACATCGATTCAAAGAATATCTTCGGATTATGTTTCTGAAACGACAGTGAGTGTCGTGGATTTACCAAATGATGAGATGAAGGGAAGAATTATCGGTCGTGAGGGTAGAAATATTCGGGCGTTGGAAGCGGTAACGGGCGTCGATCTTATTATTGATGACACTCCTGAAGCGGTTATAATATCTGCATTTGATTCGATACGTCGCGAGATTGCCGCAGTTTCGTTAAAACGCCTGATTTCTGATGGCAGAATTCATCCCGCCAGGATCGAAGAGATCGTGAAAAAAGTTGAAAAGGAAGTGGATAAAACGATTGTGGAATCTGGTGAACAGGCTGCATTTGAACTCGGTATTCAAGGTCTGCATCCGGATGTCATTCGTTTGCTGGGAAGATTAAAGTACCGGACGAGTTATGGACAAAATGTTTTACAGCATTCCAAGGAGGTTGCATTTATTGCCGGAATGATGGCGTCAGAGTTGAACATCAATACGAAATTGGCAAGACGAGCTGGTCTTTTGCATGACATTGGGAAGGCTGTAGATCATGAAATTGAAGGATCACATGCTATTATTGGAGCGGAATTAGCCCGGAAATTCAATGAACCAATGGAAGTGGTCCGCGCCATGGCAGCGCACCACGGGGATGAACCTCCAACAACGGTTGAAGCTGTCTTGATTCAAGCCGCTGATGCACTCTCTGCAGCTCGACCTGGCGCTCGGCGGGAAATCCTCGAAACATACCTGAAACGCTTGGAAAAATTGGAAGATATCGCTCAGAGTTTTCAAGGTGTCGATAAATCATACGCCATACAAGCTGGAAGAGAAGTCAGAATAATTTTCAAACCGGAAGAGATCTCCGATCATGAAATGACGCTGATTGCAAGAGAAATTGCAAAACGTATCGAAAGTGAGTTAGAGTATCCCGGTGAGATTAAAGTAACGGCAATCCGGGAAACGAGATCCGTTGAGTATGCACGATGACGATGTCAAAAGATTCACTGACTCTTTTACACCATATCAAATCACCGCAAGACCTGCGCAGACTGTCTATCGACCAACTCAGTGTCGTCGCCGATGAATGCCGCCGGGTAATCATTGATACCGTTTCCAGAACCGGTGGCCATCTGGCTTCAAATCTTGGTGTTGTTGAATTGACTATTGCGCTCCACTATGCGTTCAATACACCGTTTGATCAACTGATCTGGGACGTCGGGCATCAGATATACACCCATAAAATACTGACCGGCCGCTTGGACGCTTTTTTTAACTCCCTTCGGCAGTATGAAGGATTGTCTGGATTTCCCAAACGATCTGAGAGTGTTTATGATCATTACGATACCGGACACAGCGGCACTTCCATATCATTCGCATTGGGTCTGGCTGAAGCGGAGCTTTTCACAAAAAAGGAAAACAAAATACTTGCAGTAATCGGGGATGGTTCCATGACAGCCGGTATGGCTTTCGAAGCACTTAACCAAAGCGGGCAATTGAAAAATCCGAACTTGATCGTGGTTCTAAATGACAATGAAATGTCAATCTCGCCGAATGTTGGGGCTTTGGCAGAGTACATCAGCAGGCGGATGATTTCTTACCGTGCAACACAATTGCGTAAAACAGTTAAAAATATCCTTAATGCAATACCCCGAGCCGGTGCGGACTTGATTCGAATGATACAAAAACTGGAAAGATCGATAAAAGATCTCATTCAACCTGGATTACTTTTTGAAGAGTTGGGTTTTCAGTATCTTGGACCGTTCGATGGTCATCGGGTTGACGGTTTGGTTGAAGTGTTTCAGAATGTTCAGAAGATGCCCGGTCCATTGTTAATTCATGTCCTTACGAAAAAGGGGTTGGGATACAAACCCGCGGAAAAAGAACCGGAAGCCTTTCACGGAGCATCGCCATTTGATCTTAAAACAGGTGAATTTGTCAAAAAAACCACCCTGCCTTCCTACACATCCGTTTTCGGAAAGGCTATGGTCGATCTGGCACTCAAGGATGAACGTATTGTTGCCATAACTGCTGCAATGACGCTTGGGACGGGTTTGAAAACGTTTGCAAACCACTTTCCCGACAGATTTTATGATGTGGGTATTGCAGAACAACATGCAGTTACATTCGCGGCTGGTCTGGTTCAAGGTGGCATGCGTCCGGTAGT
Source organism: candidate division CSSED10-310 bacterium (assembly GCA_016929305.1). Lineage (GTDB taxonomy): Bacteria > CSSED10-310 > CSSED10-310 > CSSED10-310 > JAFGJC01 > JAFGJC01. The sequence continues at coordinate 4,284 of JAFGJC010000472.1, forward strand.
GGCGATATATTCCTCATTCCTGCAACGTGCATACGATCAGGTGTTTCATGATGTCTGCCTTCAGAATCTGCCGGTGATTATGGCATTGGATCGGGGCGGTCTTGTAGGAGCAGACGGTCCGACTCATCATGGCATTTTTGATTTATCCTATTTGCGGCATTTACCCGGGTTAATCGTTATTGCACCCAGAGATGAAAATATGTTGCGTTGCGCATTATTCTCTGCAGTTATTTACAACAAACCCATAGCGATACGTTATCCGAGAGGAGAGGGAGTTGGTGTAACGATTGAAGAAAACCCGAGAGCTATGGAGTTAGGCACTGGGGAGATACTCAGGAAAGGCCGTGATGTAACGATCGTTGCTGTCGGACCGATAGTCTACGATGCGTTACAGGCAGCTTCAGAACTTGGGAAACAGAATATCGATGTTGAAGTTATAGATGCCCGTTTTGTCAAACCACTCGATAGTTCCTTGATCCTTGAATCCATACGGAAAACCAGACGTTTGTTGACGCTTGAAGAGAATACGCTGTTAGGAGGTTTTGGCAGTGCTGTTATTGAAATGCTTGTTGGTCATTCTATAAAACTCGATAGCATCGATACCATGGGTATACCGGATGCGTTCATTGGTATGGGGGACAAAACACAACTCTATGACGAGGTCGGATTGTCAGTATCGGAAATTATCCGGCGCATAAAACTCCTCCTTTCCAATTCGGAAAGCATCCATAACTCAAGCCGAAGAATATTGGATTCCTCGATAAACCATGGATTACATTCGAGCAGACGCACTGATAGCTCGTCTAAAAAAAGCTAAAAGCCGGTCGGAAGCAGCGGACCTGATTAAACGAGGTCTCGTCACTGTCGATGGAAAACCTGTTGCGAAATCGGCATCTCTCGTTCCCGTGGACTGCCATATCGTTATTCATGAACCCAGAAAGTTTGTCAGCCGGGGAGGTGATAAGCTTCAGGGTGCGCTTAGTGACATGGATGTCGATGTTTCCAGTAAGATAGTCATTGATGCAGGAGCGTCAACAGGAGGATTTACAGATTGCCTGTTACAGAATGGAGCGAAACGTATATATGCTGTTGATGTCGGCTATGGTCAATTGGATTGGAAAATCCGCAATGATCCGCGCGTTGTTGTAATGGAAAGAACGAACATACGCCATGTCACTCCACAGGATATCCCTGAAAAGTGTCATCTGGCAGTCCTCGATCTCTCTTTCATTTCCCTGAAACATGTCCTGCCATCTGTTGCAGTTCTGCTTACTCATACCGGAAGTATGATCACTCTTGTTAAACCTCAGTTCGAAGTCGGTAAAGATCTTCCAGGTTTTAAGGGTGTCGTTCGAGATAAAAACATACATCGACGCGTTTTGGATGATATAATTGTCTATATGGATCATAACGCTTGGACAGTCTGCGATATTGTGGCATCGCGATTGATGGGTCCTAAGGGAAACAAGGAGTTTTTTATTTTAATGACCAAAGATCCGGAAGCTCGAGCGGTTGATTTACATGATCGGATCAAATTGGCTGTGGAGAGATCAATATGAGAGAACACTTGATAAAATCCGTTGCCATTTATGGTAAACCCGATACACCAAGAGTGACCGAAATTGGTAATAGACTATTCGACTGGTTGAAAAATAGAAATATTTCCGTATATCTCGGTGAGGTGACAGCACGTCAAATTGATCGGACTCCTGTCGGTATTTTACTCGATTCCATACCGACAATTATTGATCTTGTGATTGTTTTAGGTGGCGATGGCACTATTCTGCGAGTGGCTAGAATGCTGGAATCTCATGATACACCGATCATGGCTGTGAATACAGGTGGTCTGGGTTTTTTAACAGGTTTTAAGCAAGATGAGTTATATGAACAGCTTGCAAACGTTTTAGCAGGAGATTTCAAAGTAAGCAAGCGATCTATGTTGAAGGCTCAGCTTTTCCGTGGAGAAGAATGTATCCACGATTATGTCATCTTAAATGATGCCGTGATAAAAAAATCCACCTTGGCACGCATCATAAAACTCGAAACACGTCTCAACGGGGAAATGATAACAGCATATCATGGGGATGGGTTAATTGTCTCCTCGCCGACAGGATCGACCGGGTATTCACTCTCAGCCGGCGGACCTATCATCGTACCCCATATGAATGCACTTGTATTAACGCCTATTTGTCCGCATACACTGACCCACAGACCCATCGTTGTGTCAGAAAACGATATTGTGGAGGTCATTCTCATTTCCGCTGACAGTCATGTTCTGCTTACAGTAGATGGTCAACTCGGATTTCCAATGACATGTGGCGATCGAGTAATGATTCGACGGGCGGCTCAGGAAACCCACATGATACAAAATCCCAATACTACATTTTTTGAGGTTTTATGTGAGAAGTTAAAGTGGGGTCAGCGTTAACTATGCTCGAATCCATAAGTATTAAAAATTTTACCTTATTGAATGATCAGATTATCGAGTTTTCCAAAGGGTTAAATATAATAACTGGTGAAACGGGTGCCGGTAAATCCATCTTTATTCAAGCAATCGGGATCCTGACCGGTGATATTGCTGAGCGAGATTGTGTTCGCAAGGGACAAACTGTCGGTGTTATTGAAGGTATGTTTCGACTTAATAATTTCGACGTGTTATCAGACCAGCTCAAACGAATCGGTATTGATTGCCATCAACAGGAATCTGTGATTTTTAGAAGAGAAATCAAACTTCAGGGAAGAGATCGGTTTTTTGTTAACGAATCGATGATTTCTAAAACTAATTTTCAGGAAATCCTCAGATCAGCTATCGATATCAACAGCCAGCACCAACATCAAATGCTTCTTCAACGCCGATATCATCTTAATCTGTTTGACCGGTCCATCAAGTTGTCGGAGGAGGTGGAAGCATTTCGGGAAATTTATATAAACTTACGTCATTTGACTAAAAAGTTAAGAGAATTGCGCGCGGTGTATGAAAAAGCGCACCAGAAAATTGAGAGGGTGAAAGCTGAGATTCAAGAAATAGATCAGGCGGGTATCCTTCCTGGTGAAAAGGAAAATCTCGTATCGACGTTGAAACAACTTAGAAATGCCGACGAAATTCGAAGCATTCTGCTACAATCTCAACAACTGTGTGAGCAGGGTGATCGATCCATACGTTCGCAGATATCGCGGCTTTATAAATTTCTTCAAAAGCTTGCCGAAAAAGATTCCGGTACGTCAGGGTTTCTAGAGCGTGTCAACACGGTTCTGATTTACATTGACGATTTGGTTGAGGAATTGCGTAAATATGAGCAAAGCACTGATTGGTCACCTCATCGCCTATCTGAAACAACAGAACGGCTTCATTTTATACAGGATATGGAGGGTAAGTACAAAACAGACACGGCAGGATTGATCGAATATCGGAGAAAGCTGGATGAAGAGATTACGTCGATTGACGAATGCAAAACCAAATTGGATGATCTCGAAAAAGCCTGGTTAGCCAACTATTATGATATGCTCAAAAAAGCTCAAATTCTTTCCGATCAGAGGAAAAAAGGGGCAGTGACTCTCCAACGAAACATTGCATCAGATTTGCGAAAACTGGCGATGAAACATGCGCGATTTGAGGTCCAGTTTTCCGATAACAGTGATGTCGTCTGGGATCCCACGTGTGGGGAGATTCCGGTTGCGTTTCATGACAGCGGATTTGATCAGGTTGAATTTCTGTTATCTGCCAATCCCGGTTATCCTCTGCAACCGCTTGCGGATACGGCATCTGGTGGGGAACTGAGCCGTATTATGCTGGCGTTGAAGCAACACTTCCTGTCAGAAGAAACCTGCGTAATAATTTTTGATGAAGTCGATGCCGGTATAGGCGGGAAAACCGCCACTTCAGTCGGGCAGCAGATGAAGCGTTTGAGTGAAAAAAAACAGATCATTTGTGTTACTCATCTGCCACAGATTGCCGTTCAAGGGGACCGACACTTTAGTGTGATTAAAACACAAGATTCTGAAAAAACCTCTATAGACATATGCGCATTAAATTCAAAAGAAAGGATTTCCGAAGTTGCCAGAATGTTAAGTGGAGATCAGGATTTTAAAGCAAAAGCTTTAGCTGAGTCGATGTTGAAGGATGCTAATCCTGACTGAGACCGTCGGTCTTATTTTTGACGATTGACCGTATACTCCGCAATGGCTTGCAATAGATATCTATATTGATTATCAGGCAAGGTTACCAAAGCTTGCAAAGCTTTATCGATCAATTTTCTTGCCCATGATTCAACCTCGTCGACACCTCCCCAGAATATACAAAATTGCTTTAACTGCTCATATTCATCCAAGGTTAAATCGGATTTTCCGAGCAGCTTTTTAATCTTTAATTTTGACGGTTTGTCAGCTCTGTCAAATGCAATTTTGATAGCGAGAGTGCGCTTTCCTTCTCGAAAATCAGATCCTATTGGTTTACCAAGTTTTGTCTGATCGCCAAGTATGCCTAGAATATCGTCACGCAATTGAAAGGCAAGGCCGAGTGAAATTCCGTATTGATCCAACGATTGTAAAAACGGATGATTTCGGTCAGAGCAATTCAATCCAATCATACCACCTGCGAGAGCGGAAAAAGCGATCAGTGCTCCGGTTTTTCTTCGAAGCATTATTTCAATATCTTCGAATTCGATGGATTCCAGGGGTATTCCGGTTTGAAGAACGTCGGACACCTCACCAGAGAGTAGCGCAGGCAGCACATCTCCCTCCAGACCTGCTATTAGATGCAATATCAAACCGGGATCGAGGTGACCGTTGAGTCCCGCGTTTGCCATCAAATCCATAACAAGACCATGTTGAGCATCTCCAACCAGGATTGCCAGAGAATGTGCTAGATGATCCCGGGGAATTCCAGGATCATGAGTATTCCACTGCGAGAAGTCATCGTAAATCTGTGCATGTATGGTGAGTCCCCCTCGGCGGAATCGGTCGCGATCGATAATATCGTCGTGAACGAGCGTCCAAGTGTGGAACATCTCAATCGCAACTGCTATGCCCAGCGCGTCATCGGGAGTGCCCCCGACAACGCCGGTTGACGCAAGAACAAGAGCTGGACGGAGGCATTTCCCGCCGCGTACACTGTAATCAAGGATTCGCTCTTTAATGACACCGATGGGCAGACGTTTCACAAAATCCGAATGCAGTAATATGTTTTTGACGTCTTTACTTGTTTTTTCAAGGAAAAGACGAAGTGCAGAGTTATCTGACATTATCCGCAATAATCATTCAGATGTTTTAGGTTCAGGATATCCACGAAATATATCCAACAGGGCATCGGGATTAGAAACGCTTTTCCAGAAATTTTCATCAATAACATTCCAACTGGTATCACTCCAGATAAGCGCTTCCACAAACTCCAGTGCCTTGCTGCGATCTAAAAAGCGATTTTCCCATGCGCGTACGATTTCAGTCGCCAGTTTGGACCGATCGTCATTAATTGTTCGCATTCGCCTTTCCACTGGTTCGTGACCGTCAAACAGAATGATATTCAGGTAACCTTCAACGCCAATATCATGCCGGCAGGCGGCATTCACGGCATTTATCATTTCGAAAATTCCTTCGGTTCGATGGATGGCGCTTCTACGCTCTGGGACGGTTTTGCGATTGCTGTATTCCGTTAGATATAATGTTGCCAGATCCCGGCCGGAACCATCCGCCAGAAAAATTTCCTGCACGGGATAATATCCATATTCAATCATTGATAATGAAAAAATACGAAATCCTTCTTCCGGGTCGTAACCTGCAATGATACCGGCATTTAGGAAGACCGATGTCATTTCGCCTGTGCGCCCTTTCCATGTCATGGCATCATGTATAGAATTGATGGTTGTGCTATCTTTGATTTCGACTTTCTGGCTATCTTTATTATAGAAACCCCGTATAAGGTCATTTGTTGTAAATCCATGACGTCCGGAGATTGTCTGGTCAATATGATCACGTTTTAATTTGGTCTGCGCTTCAAACGCCCATTTCGCCAATTCCGAAATGGTGGTGAACTTATCAGGAATTTTGTTGATTTTTTCCTTCAGTGAATCATATTCCGTTTGAATTCGCTTCCGTATGTTAAATTTTAATTCGTCACCGATCGTAGATGTGCCGGTATTGCCATAACATGCAACAATGCCCTGTTCCTTGGTGATATAATCGGGTATAACAGGTTTTATTTTATCGGCGGAATTGATGATCATGTTTTCGGGATTCCATCCTCGTTGCTCATCGCATACCATCGCTCCCGAATAATCATTAAACCGAATGGCATTTATCGACGTCATTATGCCTTCCCTCCTTTTTGCAGCGGTGAACGTGTTTTCGGTTGGCTGGGCGGCTCCGGATAGGGAGGTAATTTATAACCGCGCAGGAGTTTATTGAGTTTTTTCTTGTCCCGCGATTGATCGATGAATTGTTTTTCAACTGATTTTCTGTCGATTTTTTCGAATATGACTGCTTTCAGGAGAAGATAGGCTGTTTCGACTGAAATGAGGTCATAGTTAAAGGCTTTGACCAGCTCCAGTGATAATTGAGTTTGCGAATCGGTCAATTCGACAAACCGTTGATCCTTGCTTTTTTTGCTACCATCGATATAGACCAGATTTAACCCCCCGCCGACTTCATGAAAATGTTCATAGGCTTTCAACGTTGATTGAAACAACGCCAGAATACCCCAAACGGGATCAAAACCGGAACGTCTTTGATCCAAAGTCAATCGGTTCATAATCCGTGAAAATTCAATTCCTGCCCCGTATATACCAGCGCCAATGGCTTCAAATCCACCGGATATCAAGGAACAAAC
>JAFGJC010000473.1 GCA_016929305.1 candidate division CSSED10-310 bacterium
ATTTTTCCGGTCATTGACTCTATGGTGTGGCCGGACACCTCGGAAATTGCCGGTAAAACAACCTTCTGGGCTCTTATTACGGATTCAAACCAAAAACTGTCGTTAAGTAACCTTTCCATGAAGCTTATAAGATGGGAGTAGTCTTTTCATTTCTCATGATTGCATAGAATAAGAAATGATTCCCACGCCTCCCGATACTTGACCGGATCAATTAAATACACATTATCATGATCAGCCGCCTCGATTTCGACATAACGTTTGGGTTCGGATGCCAGATGAAACAGTTGTCTACCCTGTTGAACGGGAATAACCCGGTCATCACTCCCGTGTATAATCATCAACGGCCGATGCAAGCGTGTGATTTTCCGTTCATTATCAAAACGTTGACGACTGAAATACTTCAATCCTGGCAAGAAAGGATAATATTCCTCAGCCATTCTGGGAACAGATAGCATCGGACACTCCATAACAACACCAGCAGACTCCTGATCAAGAGCGGAATGCAATGCCACGGATGCGCCGAGAGATCTTCCGAACACGATATGCGATGAATAGGGTTGGTTTATCTCATTGTTCAGATAAGTTCTAACAGATGCCATAGAGCGATAAAGGTTATCTTCACTCGGATAACCCTCACTCTTACCATATCCAGGATAATCATAGATGCAGATGCCGGCAGGCTGAGGACTCAATTGCAACAGGAATTTCACCAAACCATATCGCATGGCAAGATGCCCGGCATTTCCATGCGCGAATACGATCGTCAATCCATGGTCTGCCCCAGGAAACCACCATCCGTGAATTTTCCATCCTGATGAATCGTCAACCATCAACTCCTCATATTGAGTGCCAGATGGCGGATTGATCCAGTTTTCGGGAAATTTTACCGGGTAATATAAATACGAATCTTCACGACAACTGATCACCAGAATTGATCCCGTATATATCATCATGATCATCAGAATAATTCTTAATGCGGCATTTCGAATTTTTCCAAAAATATCTGATCTTTCTTTCAGCATAAAATTCATTATAATATTAATGGGGGTGGGGATATCAAGAGAATAACTCGGGCTGTCAAAAACCGTTTATATTGCGGTGAATGATTAAACTATTGCTGGAGGCTTCTATTTATTCTGGAATTAGGTTATAAAGAATGGTAGACAAAAACAGCCTTGGTTTTTCGGTGAAGTGAACGATTATTATGGCTACTATCGATAGTTTTCTGGCAAAAGCCGTTAAAGCGGGAGCGTCAAACATACACATCGCGACCGGATCACCGCCTCTTGTACGTATTCATGGCGATTTGCTGCCAATCAGCAAAGATATTCTATCCGAGGAGTTTACCAAAAATCTTATCTTTGAAATGTTGAACCAGGATCAACGTAAAGTATTGTCAACGACACGGCTCGAACTCGATTTTTCTTACAAGTCGTCCACAGGGCTTCGATTCCGGGTAAATATATTTCGTCAAAGAAAAGGGCTTGACGCAAATTTTCATGTGATTCCATCCCGGGTACCTTCCTTGAATGAACTTGGCTTGCCGCGTCTTGTCCAGAAACTCGCCAAATTCAATCAAGGTTTAATACTGGTTACCGGTTCCGCTGGTTGTGGGAAATCATCCACCTTGGCAGGCATCATAGATTACATCAACCGAACGGAAGAAAAACATATCATCACAGTAGAAGATCCTATCGAATTTATTCATAAAAACAATAAATGTATGGTGAATCAACGCGAAGTTGGAGCTCATACGAAATCCTTTGCCATTGCGCTGCGTCAAGCGCTTCGGGCTGATCCCGATATCATCCTTGTCGGTGAAATGCGGGATCTCGAAACGATCTCGATGGCAATTACGGCGGCGGAAACCGGCCATCTGGTACTCGGCACTCTGCATACTCTGTCTGCATCCAAGACGATCGATCGTATTATTGATGCGTTTCCCGGACATCAAAAAAATCAGATCAGAGCTATGGTTTCCGAATCACTGCGAGGTGTAATCTGTCAGCAGCTTCTAAAAAAACCGTCCGGAAAAGGCCGCATATTGGCTTGTGAAATACTCCTGGGAACACCACCGATCGCTAATTTGATCCGTGAAGGAAAAACATTTCAGATACCGAGCGTAATTCAGATGAACCGGCAGTTGGGAATGCAAACCATGGATGATTCCTTGCTGGACCTTTTAAAGGAGTCTGGTATTTCATTTGAGGAAGCAATGCTTCACGCACACGACAGACGCCAATTTGAAGAGACATGCCGATCATTGCATTTGTTACCATCCAACTCAGCACCTTCTAAGGACTCAACTCAGCCGATCAAAGGAGTCTGAAATGCCCATTATTGACAAATTTCTTAAAGAAGTTGTTATGCGCAAGGGGTCGGACTTGCATTTCGTCAGCGGCTCAACTCCCATGATCCGCTTGAACGGCAGATTATTGGCGTTGAATGATAAAGTAATTGCTCCTGAAGAAGGACGAACGATACTTAATGAGATTTTGACAAAAAACAACCGTGAATATTTCGAGGAGAATCTGGATATCGATCTGGCGTATCACCTTCACAATGTTTCCCGATTCCGTGTCACGATGTTCAATCAATCCAATGGTGTCGGCGCTGTGTTCCGTGTCATTCCCGATCATCCTTCCACACTGGAAGAGTTGGGTCTGCCGGATTCCATCAACCGTTTCGCGCATCTGGATCGTGGATTGGTTTTGGTCACCGGCGCTACGGGCTCGGGAAAAAGCACTTCGCTTGCTTCCATAATCGATATTATTAACCGAAAAGGGAAAAAACACATTATTACGATAGAGGATCCCATCGAATTTGTTCATCATAACAAGGGATGCCTTATTACCCAGCGTGAAGTCGGAATGCACACGGAAACATTTCACAATGCATTGCGGGCGGCATTGCGTGAGGATCCGGATATCATCATGGTCGGTGAAATGCGGGATCTGCCGACAACCCATCTGACGCTTTCTGCAGCGGAAACCGGTATCCTTGTATTTGCAACAGTTCATACCAACTCGGCGGTTAAAACCATCGATCGTGTTGTCGACGTTTTTCCAGTTGAAGAGCAGGAACACGTGCGTGTCATGCTTTCTGTTTCGCTCCGAGGCGTCATCTCCCAACAATTGTTGCCAAACGAACAGAATACAGGGCGCGTTCCCGCTGTGGAAATCATGTTTTGTAATTCCGCTATTTCAAATGTTATCCGTGAAGGTAAAACCCATCAGTTGACGAGTCTGATTCAGGGAGCCAGAAAATATGGCATGCAGACCATGGATCAATCACTTATCGAACTTTATCAGAATAATCTTATCTCCTATGATACCGCTCTTTCCCGTATTTCTGATAGAGGTAGTTTTCTGAGATCTGTCGGCAAAAAAACATGAGCCCTTTCGGACTCTTTTTAACGTATTCAATAAAAAGTTTTTCACGCTCATATGACAGGAGATTCCTGTATGAACAAACATGAAACCCTTGATTATCGAAAAGCGGGTGTGGATATCGATAAAGGCGATCGATTTGTTGACATCATAAAAACATTGGTCAAACAAGCTGGCTTGCCGGAATGTGGAGATACGATTGGCGGTTTTGCCGGTCTGTACAGATTAAACTCAAAATGCACGGGCGTGCCGTATCTTGTTGCCTGCACCGATGGTGTCGGCACAAAATTGAAAATCGCTTTCGAAATGAACCGTCACGATACAATCGGAATCGATCTGGTAGCGATGAGTATTAATGATCTGCTTGTGACTGGAGCTGAGCCGCTTTTTTTTCTGGATTATCTGGCCACATCGAAACTCGATCCCGATATTCATTCTGAAGTTATCAAGGGCATTATTGAAGGCTGTCGGCAGAGTCATTGTGCGCTGCTGGGTGGCGAAACCGCGGAGATGCCGGGAATATATGCTTCAGGCGAATATGATCTTGCTGGTTTTGCTGTAGGTCTTGTCTCGAGCAATAACCTGCTGGGATCTTCCCGAGTAAATATTGGCGACAGGCTTCTGGGCATCCCCTCCAGCGGCTTGCACTCCAACGGCTATTCTCTTGTCAGAAAAGTATTTGAAAATCGAAAAAAATTCCCGTTGGATAAACCTATCCTCACCATGAATATACCACTCGGTAACATTCTGCTTGAACCAACACGCATTTATTTCAAAGAAATTCAACAGTTACTGAGTTTACCCGGCTTAAAAGCTTTGGCTCATATTACCGGAGGCGGTATTACGGAAAACCTGCCGAGAATAATTCCAGATTCCTGTGGAACGGAAATTGTCAAAAATGGATGGCCAGTCCACCCTATCTTTTCTGCTATTCAGAATGAAGGCAATATTTCCTCCTCGGAAATGTTCCGGACTTTTAACATGGGAATAGGTCTCATTGCTATTATAGATCCTCTAATGTTCGATAATTTGAAATCCCGTTTGGAAACATCAGGTTCAGAATGTTATGACATTGGAGTGGTCACAAAAAATCCAGGTATATCTTATTCTGTTTCAAAAAGGAGCTTTCCTGTCGCCAAAACAAAACACGGGAAAAAATATCGTATTGCCATCTTTGGATCCGGCAGAGGATCAAACATGTCTTCAATATGCAATGCGATTGATGCCGGAAAATTGGATGCTCAAATCGGATGTGTCATTTCAAACAATTCACGAGCATTCATTCTGGAAAGAGCCAAAGCCAGACAAATCCCGTCATATCACATATCATCATTCACTCACCCGGATACCCTGGATCAGAGAATCCTTGAAATACTGTCAACTCATAGTATCGATTTGATCTGCCTGGCGGGGTATATGAAAAAAATACCGTCTCGTATAATCCAAGCCTATCCAAAACGAATTCTGAATATTCATCCAGCTCTATTACCAGCATTCGGGGGTGCTGGCATGTATGGTCAGCGAGTTCATCAAGCCGTCATTGAAAGTGGAGCCAAGTTTTCGGGAGCATCCGTACATATCGTTGATGAACAGTATGATCAAGGAGAGATCATCGCGCAGGATATCCTTCCAGTTGCTGCTGATGATTCTCCCGATTCACTTGCCGAAAAAATTTTGCGTATTGAACATGACTTATACTGGAGAGCTATCGCAAATCATTTGAAACTTCTGGAAAAGGAATCAAATCCAACCTGATATTCTTTTATGAAACGTTTAAAAAATCCGTATCTGATTGGAATATTCGTTGCCGGAGCTGCATTTCTGATCAGAATATACCGGTTGCAAAGTATGCACAATTATATCGATGACCTCAGCGCCAGGCAGGCCATTATTGTTCTTGACATGATCAATGGCATATGGCATTTCCCGTTTTCTCCGTATCTGTTTGAATTTGACGAGCCGGGACTGGCGTTTCTAACCTTGCCATTCGTATACCTGTTTGGAAAATCATGGTCAGTGTTTCAGTATTTTTCTGTCGTTTCCGGTGTGTTGGCTACATTTGCATTATTTTTGCTGACGGCTCGCCTTGTCAGTACCTATGCTGGAACGGCTGCGGCACTTGTTTATGGACTACTCCCGTGTATGCTCTTCTGGAACCGTTTTTATTTCATGTCTGGTATTGACTGGCTGACGATCATTTGGCTGGGCGTTTTGTTGTTACTGTTTAAAAAAAATGGCATTTCGTCAATATCGGCTGCCCTGGCAGGATTTCTGGTTGGTCTGGGAATGTATTTAACAAGCCTGATACACTTGATTACACCTGCAGCAGCATACCTTATACTTTTCAAAAGCAACTCTGACGATAACCACAGATGGAAAAAAAGAATCGCAAATCTATTCATCTTCAGCAGCTGTATTATTATCACCTCTTCTCTCATACTCATTGATTTGATTCGACAGCCCAACTACCTTTTGTGGCGGAAAACGCATTTTATCTCCTGGAATACCGGATTTTTTAACACAATTCTCGTCTGGCTAAAAAATATTACCGAAATCATTTATGAAATGTTCCTGCATACTAAGAATTTCATCAACATTCCTCCCGGAAAAACGTTAATTGTGTGGCCACTGGCTTTGCTCTTTCTGTGGGGCATCATATCGAGTTTCAAGTATCGAAGATTTCGATCACCGGGTCTGAGCAGTCTGATTGTGGTTATCACATGGCTTCTACTGATAGCCACTCTGAAATCGGAACCATTTCGCGGTATCTATTTCAGTCTGCCGATTCCATTTCTTGCCATTCTTTCAGGTATCGGGTTGCATTCCCTGCTGAACATACTGTTTAAAAAAACACAGCGTCTCTGGTGGATTTCTACACTTATTTTATGCACCGTATGGTCCGGGTTCTGTTTATGGTCCTTTCTCTACGGCCCATTCAAACACCCGGGAAGAGAAGATGTCCTCACGCGATTACAGCTTGATTTGAAAAAATTACCGGATATTCCATGTCTTGTGTCAACGAAAATCTCCGATGTCAGGTATTATCATTTTCCTTTTTGGTTTGTGATGAGATCTTACATGAGCAGTGTAACGGTTTTCACCTGGAACGAGACGGGTTTTTACATTTCAGAAGATGTTCCGAAAACAAAATTTGCATTTGAATCGGCACCTGACCAAAAAACAGCATTTATTGTAACGCGGAACGAGCTGGAAGCACTTCGAACGATGATGTTGCCATACAAATCTATCGGGATAAAAAAATTAGCACATTCGCATTTATTCTTGATGACATATCCGGTAACTCCTACCGAACCGGCCAGATTGAATTGGAGAACATCTGCGGTACCTCAATTCCTGCCGAGTAGTGATACACCTTGAAACCACCGTTAAACAGCCGTAGAATGCCGTTTCTAAACCGTGTCTATTGTTCGATTTGGGAGGTTTTGACGTGAATATTGTCGAGTTGGAAAACTGTTTGATTGAACTGGTTGGTGATGTGATACTGAATCGCTATGACTGTTCGTGCAGAGAATTTACCCTGACAACACCTCCTCCCAACATTGATGCGGACTATGCCATAGCCTGTTTTAACGCAGCCAAAATATTGAAAAAATCCCCTCAGATGATTGCTCAGGAGATAATCTCTCATTTTAAACCAGTGGAATGGTTGGCCGATGTGAGTGCTCAGGGTCCTTACGTAAATTTCCGTCTGGAACCTGCGTTCTTATGCCAGACAGTTATCCATCAAGCCTTAGCAAGTGCAGATGAATTTGGGAAAACCTCCCTAACAAATCCTCGCACGGTTCTGATTGAATACTCTTCTCCCAATACCAATAAACCGCTTCATCTGGGCCATATACGAAATAATGTCCTGGGAATGGCTATCGTAAACCTTCTAACCTCCCAGGGTCATCACGTAATCCCAGCCTCCATTATGAACGACAGAGGAATCCATATCTGTAAAGCAATGGTTGCCTATACTCATTTTTTTCTGGGGAAAACACCCAAAACAGAAAACATGAAAGGCGATCATTTTGTCGGACAGTGTTATGTCGCTTTTGAACTCGCCGCGAAAAGTAATTCTGAATTACTTGAGGAATCCCGGCAATTACTCAGAGAATGGGAAGCGGGAAACACGGAGGTTCATCAGTTGTGGGAACAACTCAATAGTTGGGTCTATGAGGGATTCAATGAAACTTATACCCGGTTGGGATCACTATTTGACCTTGTTCAATATGAGAGCGAGACTTATAAACTCGGGCGAAAAATTGTAGAAAACGGCCTTTCGTCCAATGTTTTTTATAAACAAGATGACGGATCCATTTGGGTTGATTTGACCGATACCGGTTTAGATCACAAAGCATTATTGCGTGCTGACGGAACATCATTATATGTCACTCAGGATCTGGGTGTTGCGGTCGAACGATTCCGCAAGTATCACCTCGATCAAGTCATCTACGTCGTCGCCTCGGAACAGAATTACCATTTCAATGTGTTATTCGAGTTATTCAGACGCTTGGGATATGACTGGTGGAATCGCTGTTATCATTTGAATTACGGTATGGTTTATCTTCCGGAAGGAAAAATGAAATCCCGGGAAGGCAAAGTCGTCGATGCTGACACACTAATGGATCAAATGAAACTTCTCGCTTTGGAAGTCATGGAAGATTCACGTATAGCCGTTGATTATAACGATAAAGATTCCATTGCTGAAGCGATTGGAACCGGTGCTATTAAATATTATATACTCAAAGTGAATCCATCAAAGGATATACACTTCGATCCCAAAGAATCTCTTTCATTTGAAGGCGCGACGGGAGCTTATATTCAGTATACCTATGCACGTATTCAGTCTGTCTACAGAAAAAGTCACTGGTCCGAATCCCTGCTGAATTTTGATGCCTCTGCGTTGTCAACCTTAGAAGAATTGAATCTTGTTCGGACACTTTTACGGTATCCCGGCGTGCTGAAATCCGCAGCAGAGGAATTGAATCCGGCTAAAGTGTGCATGTATCTTTGGGAGCTGGCGAAAGCATTTAATGGTTTTTATCATAAACATCGTATCATCGATGCTGAATCAGATAGCCTTCGCAAAGCCAGGCTGGCACTTGCAGTAGCTACAGGTTACGGTATTCGATCGGGATTAACAGTTCTGGGAATCAAACCTTTAGATCGTATGTGACATCTACACATACTCCAGGAATCAACGTCGCGTTCAATCTTCTTTCTGGAGTGTTTTTACTTGTGTTTCGTATGCTGTGATTACCTGCTCCACCGAAATATTTTTCATACATGTGCAGTTTTGTTTGGCTGATTTGTCGGTTGACCCTGCTTTACACTTGTCGCATACGGTATCCGAATATATGAGGATATAGTCCAGACCCATCGGCAGTGTTCCTGTGAATTTCTGTGAGCCGCAAAGGATCACGGAGGGTACGCCCATTGCGGCCATAACGTGGGAGGTGCTCGAATTGAGTCCTAAATAAATGCTGGTGTACTTGGCAAGAGCAGCGACCTCGCCAAACGTCGGAAAATTCCAAATCTGAACATTCTCTGAAACCATATCCACGGTGATTTCATTCAGCAATTCCGTTTCTCCGGGTCCGCCTAAGATCAATACTTGAAACTCATCCTTGATACATTGTTCGATCAATGTCCTGAATTTCGCGACTTCCCACTGAAATTCGATTCGTGTTCCACCGGGACGGATAACAATCAGCCTTCGATTTGGCTGTAATCCATCTAAAATCGCCTGTGTCGAATTCACATCAGATGAAGGCGGTATAATTTTGGGATCCGTGACCAAGTCCGATATCTGAAAGATTTCCAGCAATTTCAAATGTTGAAGATATCGCAGTTCTGTATCTTCAAACATGCTTGTGTGCGTCAGCAAAAATTCATCTTGAAGACCATATCCGATACGCAATGGTGCACCGGTCATCGCGGCAATCAATTTCAACCTGAAGTCCGGTTGAAAGCAAATTATGGTGTCGTACTGATTCTTCCGCAATTCCCATCCTTTAACAAAAGGATTGGCTTTTTGATGCACAGCCGAAGGTGTTTCACATGCAATCCATGGCGCTTGATATATCAGGGTATGATCAATCGCTGGATGAGCGCTCAATAACGATTGCATCCAATCGCCACCCATGTAATCCATTCGAATTTCCGGAAATGCTTTTTTCAATGTCTGAATTGCTGGCAGCGTATGAATGACCTCTGGAATATTCTCCAGACATATCAACAGAACTTTTCTGGGAACCGGTGGTAATTGATGATTCCTTCTGCGCAAATGAATACCCCAAGATCCTATCTTGTTGAGAACTGCCAGCCAGAAAGGAAGTTGTTTGCACGCTCGCGAATATTTCGTCATTCCATCATTCCTCTATTCAAACGTTACTATACCCTTTGAAGAAGTGTTTGTCAGCACCTGTCGACTCCTGTCTGTCTCTTCGATTTTGTTTGAAACAATCGCTGCATCATCATAAAATACGTTATGGAGTAACGGCATTCTTTGCTCAACAGGAATATGCGATTATGAAAATATCCTCTTTTGGGAGTTGTCTGGGGTTGTCTGTCGCAGTACTGCTATTCCTTATCTTTTGTGTCTGGGGTTTCAGTTTCACACAGGATGATGCGTTCATATCATTTCGTTATGCCCGTAACATGGCATACGGCAATGGTTTGAGATTCAATCCTGGTCAAAATCCACCTGTCGAAGGATATACAAATTTTCTATGGACTGTATTGATGACTCTGCCCTTCTGTTTGAACATTGATCCCATTCTATTTTCAAAAATTACCGGGATGATTGCCGGAATATCATTGATTTGGCTTACTTGGGTAATAACCCGTAAGATCACAGGATCGAACGGGTTCGCGTTATTGGCCGGATTTCTTTTGTCTCTGAATGTCACTTTCTGTCTATGGTCTGTATCCGGAATGGAAACCACTCTGTTCTCAAGTCTTATTCTAGTCATCGTATTCATGATGATTCATATCAGGACACCCCGTGTTTCAGGATTTGTTGCTGCAGCAGGATCATTGCTTTGCATTCTTACCCGGCCGGAAGGTATCTTAATCGTCATAGCCCTCGTGGTGGTTGCCTCAGTACATAATAATTTCACAAAAACCAGACATTCATTTCTAACTTCATACATCCTCTGTTTTACCTTGATATTCACGATTTACGCAGGCTGGAAATGGCTGTATTTCGGTTCCTTAATACCCAATACTTTTTATGCCAAGGTATCGTTGAACTATGCGCAGAGGATGGAAAGCGGATATCTATATTTGAAGGGCTGGTTCCTGCATTGGGCATGGCCATTGGTTATTCTGGCTTCGGTATCACCCCTTCAAAAGAAGAACAGGCATGTAATCTTTGTTTTATATATTTTTACGGCGACAATGCTGAGTTACATTCTGTTTGTCGGCGGCGATTTCATGCATTATCACCGATTCATGGTACCGGTTATGGGACCGCTGATCATTTTAACTGCCGTCAGCATTCAAAAATTCACTGACGATTGTTTCTCAAGAATAACTTTAATCAGAAAGCTGCTGTATGTCATCATCGCAATGCTATGTGCATTTGGCTATGCAAGCTCTCACTTGTATGCTCACTATACTCATTTCAAGAATTTCGATCCCTCAGATCCCCTTCAAGAAACCCGGCATAGGGATACGATACTTGCATACTATTTAAAAAAGACATTTCCCGAAAATTCGACGCTTGCGATCTTCAATATCGGCCGAATCCCATACTACACGAATTACAAAACGATAGACACGCTTGGATTAACAGATCCTGTAATCGCGAGATGCCTGCGCCGTTCAGACATGTGCGGCGTGGGTGAACGCATTCTATTAATGCAACCAAATATTATCGTTCCTCAGGGACAGCTGTTGCTGGTTCAGGAAACCCATGACTGGAAAACATTTTTTTTAGGTGAGTGGAAAGGCAACCGGACCACATCCGGAATATCGTTAATATTGGATCCGGATCATTTAGATATCAACCAGCTTGAAAAATGTCCGCATGTTGTCGATGCGTTTCATGACTGTTATGAAAGGTTTGTTGTTCAACGGGAAGGAAACACAATGGTTCTCTACTTGGATAGCAACTACGCGAAAATCATCGACACTGAGAAATAAAGCGTGTAGAATATTGTTTGATTGAGGAGAAGGCTCATATGCCAAGATTTACCGCATTGATTCTTGTTCTATCCTTTTTGTTTCTATCTTTGCCTTGCCAGTGCGAAGAGGAGATTTTAGCCAAACCCACACTCATCTTTCGATCTGAACCTCCAGCAATACCTCAATCCATAAGGCAGAGCAATGCTAGTGGAATCGCATTAATCAAAGCTCTTATCGACGATAACGGAAAGGTCATTGAAACCGAGATGATACGATCCACTAACTATTCTGTCTTGGATAGAACGTTGAAAGACTGGGTATCTGAATGGCAGTACCTGCCAAGATTGAGAGAAGCCAGTCGAACCAGCGGATTTACCATCATAACAATACGCTATAATATTGCCAATCAGACATTTGATGCACCCCAGCCAATTGCTCAGGCCATAGAAATTCCAGACCAGCTGGTAACTACCGAATCCCTCTCAAGCGATCATTCCGCAACAAAGGGATTGCCATTTCCCGACCCTCCGCTGAAAATCACAAACATCCCGGTAAATATTCAAAAATTAGCGCTAAAGGGAAACACTAATCTCACGATGACGATAAATGCAAAGGGCACTGTAACTGCCATTAGTTCTCAAGATGATTTAAAACCGGAAATTTTTAAGGAATGGCTTCTTGAGACAATCTCCAAATCAAAGTGGACGTTTCCGGAAAGTGCTGTGCGTGAAAAGATTACGTTAGTTTTACCTGTCGAATATCAGACCGACCTTTGTAAAATTTCATTTGGTCACCCAATAGCTGGAGCGGATGCCAATCCTCATGTGCCCACTGAACTGCCCAAATGATTAAGTCCAAACACTTGCAAAAACGAATAACAACTGAGAACGCTGCGATATCACACGGCAATGTTGCTTTGCCTATTTTAATTTTGGTATAATTAAAGAACTATGAGAAAGATAAGCATATTGTTAATTTTGTTATTGTTGATCGGGGGGATATCGTTTCCCCCTATAATACATGCTGAAGATGTCCAAATAGATGTCAAGACTATTCCCCAATGTTCAGAGATCCGTATCAATGGAATTCTAAAGGGTGAATGCCCGCATTCCATCATCGTGCGCATCAACACACCGATGCAGATAGAATTATTCAAAGAGGGTATCGGTTCACGGATCTTGGATTATGTCGTCAAAGGAAATGATGTTATTTACTATGATCTGACAACAGGCAAGCGTCTGACGGAAACTGAATACAATGAATATCTTGAACGATATGAAGCGACTGGACACACGGAAGCTCAACCCGAAGAGACACTGCCGGATAGCAATGAATCCGAGGAAAACACCGAAGCAAGCTATACCAAACCCATGCCCAAAATTATCGAGATCCCTTCGATTCCGGATATTCCTCAAGAGCTTAATGACATGACAACCAGCGGATCTGCGGTTTACACGATATATGTGGATCACCGAGGAAGATTTCAAAAAGCTGAACCGGTGAAAGCATCCGAAGTTGATGGTCTTGATGATTATATTGTTTCATGGATCTCAAAATGGAAATTCTCACCGGCTTTAGAAAACAATTTTCCCGTGGCTGCCATGCTTGATATTAGAATTCAATATCAATTGCCTGACAAAATATTTAAAGTTCCGGATATTTCTGATGAGGAGCATATTGCCGCAATCGCTGAACCCAAAATGGAAACACGTGTTGAAACAACGACGGAAAAAACTGAGTCGAAGTCAACGGAAGCGATTCCGGACTGTTCTGATAAAACGAGAGTTGAATCCCGGCCGAAGATCATACAGCCGCCTAAAATCACCTTCATTCCCAACGAAATCCAGAATCTTGACCTGAAAGGTTCCGCAGTTTACAAAGTCAGTATTGACAGTAGTGGACAAGTGAGCGATGTCAGTATTGTACAGAGTTCTGGAAACCAGGAATTGGATCAATGGTTGATACCTTTCATTAAGGATACATACTGGGAACCGGCAACAATGGAAAGCAAACCGATCGCCTGCTGGCGTAATTTGGAACTATCATTTTACACACTTGCATGCCGGTTCGATTTTGTAAACATTTTCGAGTAACAATTATCTGGAATATCCAAGAATCACAGCCGGAATAGTAATCTGTGTTTCAGGTATATTGACAGACAATTGGGGCAATTCTATTGAAAGCTGCGATTGAGCTCCTCCATCAAGACTCATGGCATGCATTATATCCGCATCCAGACGCATTAAAATCTCAGCAAATTCCCAGAGGGTATATTCCCCTCGTGAAACAAAAATCAGTATTTTTCCGGATTTGCTTTCAGCAATCGCAGTGCGCCGAGCTTGATTTTCAGTACGCCTTACTCTCAGATTACCGTCACGGTCAAATAACATCAGCGATTGAACAGCCTCCTTGTACCGTATATCTTTCTCCAAAAGTTTTTCGTTTTGCAGATCAATAATCCGAGCAGAAGGTAAGTCATCATCAATCGGATGAGCGACGAACAATCCTTTCCAGGAACCATGCAGTTTTGAACCCAGGTTCCGACCTCTGGAGAAAAGCAATCCCAGATGTCTGTAGTTTTCCGCATATAATCCGGCATTAAATACAAATACAGCGTTTTTCAGATGGCGCCATGAATTTGCTGAAAGACGGTGGCCTGACGGCAGATCTTTATAATATCCGGTTTCAAACCGCCAGTGGTCCGGAGAAACCCTCACCGCTGCTATTATCGGCGATCCCGATCGGCAATAGTGAGAACCTTGGATTTCTGCATATTCCATCCCTTCAGCGATAATTTTCCAGTCAATAACGATTCTTTCTGCTACGTCCAAACCCATGGCAGGATATAAAACACCAAAGCTGAACAAGAAAGAAAATGCTGTTTTTACTAGACGTTGACAGATTGTTGCACAGTCCATAATATACTTATTATAATAGGAATATGTTGGGTGTTTGTCATCTTTTTGACATATAACTTTTATCCGAAACGGACTGGGGAGGTTTGGTGTAGTGAAAAACCCAGGATTTGTAAAGTATTTTATACTATTCTGTGCGATGTGTTTTTCCGCGGGAAATCTTCATGCGGCTTTTTGTGACTGTTCAAAAGGAACCGGCAGACCGGCTCTTGTCCCACCTGGTCTTTTGCTGTTTGATGAGGATGAGTCGATCAGCGAGTCCGAAGAAGCCGCCATGAGAGATGAATGGTTATCAATGCAGATCGCAAAACCCAACTCTGTCTCGCAAAACAAAATGAAAAATCAGCGATATATGACAGATGTTTTACAAATAGATGTTGAGCGTATTGATGGATATGCCGACAGAGACGGGTTGTTCAACGCCAGTGATCCTTATATAAAGATATGGTATCAATCGCCGGCCAGCGGATGGCAATTCTATGGCAATTCTGAAATTGTCGAAGGATGCGATGGTGAAGCCTGCGATGCTGTTTACAACTATCAAGCCAGAATACCTATCACTCGGGACGGATTATACAACACAGCCATAGAAGCCTGGGATGATGATGGTGGCAGCAGCGATGAACTCCTAGGAAAAAAAGATTTTTCACAAATTCCGGTTAATGGAATGGATATGGGATGGCGATTACTGGATGATCACCCGGATTGGAATTGCTGGGCAAAATTTCGGATTCGATATGAAGATAATGGGATTGATAACCCTGTCTGGACATTTTTCCCGCCCAATAATCCAACATCTTCAGCTCAATTTGAATGGAACCTGCCGCCGGACAGATCAGGAATTCACCATACTGATATTCACTTCAGCCTGGATGATACGTTCGGTAATGCAGACGATAATGTATTCCGCGTATGGGGAAACACAAACACGCTAACGCTTGACCAAAGCCAGACACTGGCTGATGGAATTTACTTTTGTGCCATACGGACAATGGATAATTCAGGATATGTCAGCGATTACATCGTGTATGACGGCACATTAAACTGGTTGGACCCCACGCCTGTTCCTCCCACGATAACTCCGACACCGACACCAGGTCCCAGCACCCCCACTCCGGCTCCCGGTGCCTTTATGGTCGGAAACATCCGTATCTATTCCGATTTTATCGATGATCTTGGTAATGGAAGGTATCGCGCAAGGGGAAATATCCAAATCAACGATCACGTGCGTGTCGAAGGCTCGGAAGCGGCACTAATTCTTACGACAACTGGAACCCCATGGATTGATGGACAGGGAACCGTCGTATTGAGTGATATCGATGTACCGGTTTTTGTCGGTGATTTCGATATTGAACCGGTTGCTGGCAATCCGGAATATGGAATTGTCCAGCCCGGTCAATTCACCTCATTGATCCTGGAAATACTCGGGTTCTACTTTCACGGACAACCGATTGATCTAATTGTCAATGTCGTTGAAGGCTGGATTTACTGCGAAACACTCATCGAAATCAATATACCGGAGATCGGATTGCATGTGAGTCACGCTGATTTCATATTGGACTGGATGGGAAATGTCAGCGGCACCGTGACCGGTTTTTCGTTCAATATAGCAAATATTACGATTAGCTTTGATCAAGGATATTTTAATAATAATGGCATACGAGTTGATTATTTCATCATAACACTGCCTCCTGAACTTGGTGGAGGTTATACTGAAGCCTGGGGATTGAATATAACACATGACCGAATCTGGTTCAGCGCTGCCCATATTGTGCTGCCGGTCATTCGGATTGAGGGTGGATTTGAAATAACAGGTTTTAACCCCAATACGGGTCCGGAAGCATGGATCGAACATTTAAAGTTGCCATATACGGGATATAAATGGTGCGTTGACGGCCGATTACGGATACCCAATTTAGGCGATGCCGGTCCGTGCGGTATTGAAACGACCTTTTCCATATTTGGCGACCAGCTTCAACAAGCATGTGTCAGTTTCGAAGGCTGCGGGCTTCAAATCCCCATCGGAAGCACTGGTCTGTTCCTTTATAAACTCGGCGGATGTATCACTTTCAACAATCTCCCCTACCCGGATCCCATCAATCAGTGTGCCGTCGGAACGATTTACGATTGTAATGACGACGTTATTACATGCTGTAATTTCAATTATCCTGACTCTATTACCATCAAACTGTTAGCCGGTCTGCAGGGAGGTCCGGATATCTTGGGATATAAAGCTGTTCATGCCGATCCTTTGTGGCTTGATATCAATACAGGATGGGGTGTCGGTGGCGGCGGTGTCATTCGAGTTGTGGATAATTTTGAAGTCGGCGCAGGACGCGTTTGCGTGAATCCGGCTGGCGTGCGTGTCGATGGTTATGTTTCTATTGCGATCATTCAAGGTCAACTCTACCTTATGGTAACACCCAACCATGCCGAAGGAAGTATCAGGGGTTCCGTGACAATACCTCCGGGTGATTACTGGTTCTTCCAGATTGATGAACCGATCAATTTAGGGCAATTCCTGCTGCTCCTGGGGTATTATTTTGTTCCTGAAAGTGATTTCTGGGACTCAGGAGTTTGGAGTACATGTCAAAACTCCTACTGTGCCGGGATGAAATACGGTGTGTTATATTCGCACGAAATTTTCGGTCAAATATTGTCGCTCGCTGTCGATCAGAATATGAATTTTTATGCTTGGATTGACCTGAACTTCTTTGCCTGGATGACCGTTAATCCGGATGGAACATATACCGTTCAGGGTGATGCGATTCGCTGTGAAAACATGTTTGCCACAAACGATTATACTGAAATACCCATACAAATTCCTGAAAACATGCATCGAACAATGTTCACATTGAACCATACCGGTGGCAATCCAAATCTTCTCTTAAGAAAACCTGATGGCTCCATTGTATCACCTTCCACCGTGGATAATGTCAAAAGTTTCTACAGTGAGCGTGATGGGTGGCGATTCTACTCCATACGCAATCCTGAACCCGGACTCTGGCATTATATCGTTTATGATTTAGATAATGTCTCTTCCTATACGGTTCAGTTGCTTCAGGGTAACCAGCCTCCGGAAGTAAATATCGAATCCGTTATCGTTGAAGATGCCAGAGCAAAGATAACATGGTCGGGTACAGACCAGGATGACCCTGCTCTGGTTAGTCTGTACTATGATACAGACAACCAGAACGCTGATGGTGTCCCTATAGCCATGTCTCTGGGTGCAGGAGCGGTCGACAATACAACGCATTGGGATCTGAGTGGTATTCCATCGGGCAGTTATTACCTGTACGCAAAAATCGAAGACGGGAAAAATGCACCCGTTATTACTTACTATGATCAGCCAGTGCATGTCTCCGATTCAATACCACCCTTATCGCCTGAAAAACTCGATGGGAATGCCGGTGATGGAACTGTTCACTTATGGTGGGAATCTCCTCCGGATACCGATATCTGGCGATATGAAATAAGATTCAATCCCGTTGACGCTTCTGATGAAGAAATTCTTATGGCATCGGGAACCGACCTTTTCATCTCTGGATTACAAAATGGAATACCTTATCGGTTTATTATCATTGCCGAAGATCTTTCACATAACATGAGTGCGCAATCGAATGAGCTGATTCTTACACCCAATGAATATGGTGATTTAACACCGCCCAATAACGTCTTGGAGATTGACGGTGAGTGTGCTGACGGAATGTCTGTTTCGATAAACTGGGCACCGCCATCGGGGGAACAGGTATCCTATTATCTGTTATCATATGGTTTGAAATCGGGTTTGTATGGCGGGACAGAAGCACGACAGGGAGCATCTCCCATACATATTGATGGATCGGTGACAACGTACGTGCTTTCGGGACTGACCAAAGGCAGAACTTACTGCTTTTCCATTCAAGCTGTTGACGATGCCGGCAATATTTCAGATTATGGCACGGAAGTCAAAGTTTCCGTGCTTTCAAATCAAGATGATGACATGGACAACCTGCCAGATGACTGGGAAATTTTCTATTGGGCGTCAATAACACCATCCGCTGCTGGCGATTACGATGGGGACGGATTGAGTAACATGCACGAATACTTGTTGTTATCCAATCCAAAGAACAGAGATACTGACGGCGACAGAATCGATGATTTCAATGATGCGCATCCCGCAGAATCGACTGATATCGACAATGACGGAATCAGCGATGACTGGGAGTTGTGGTATGCGATTTCAGACGCCATGGGTGATCCTGATCAGGACGGGCTGACGAATCTGCAGGAATACGTATTTAAAACCAGTCCACATGACATGGACAGCGACGGTGACGGGATCGGGGACAGAGAGGAATTCGATAACGGATCTGATCCTTCAGACCCGGATGACCCAAATCCACGATGCCAGAACATAGGTGTCTCTCTCGAAATGCCGTCACATGTATTCCATACGGGTGATCCATGCTATCTGCATGCGCAGCTTTGCAACGCTTTTGAAATTCCTGTTCCCGAATTGCAATTTTTTGCAGTTCTTGAAGCTTATGGGAGTTATTTCTTTGCGCCATCCTGGACAACAGATCTTGATTTCTGGACTATTGGAATCAATCCGGGCCCTCATGATGTAACCATCATTCCTGAATTTGTATGGCCAGCCGATGTCGGATCAGCAGATAATCTTGTATTTTATGGCGTCCTTACCGATCCCTTGATTCATCGTGTCGTGGGCGACTATGACACATGGGAGTTTAGTTGGCGGCCATAAATGAGGGAAAAGCCATCTCAATTGATGCCAGATTCCGAGACAATTGATAACCGCTATCTGATTTCGGAAACCGTCTGGCACAGCCCAAACAGCTATATTCACAAAGCCACGGATATCCTGAACGCCAGCACGTTCGTTGCTGTTAAAACAGTTAACCCTGAAATGAGCAAATCTCAGCAGGTTTACTACCGAAACCTTTTCCAATCAATGGCCAAATGTATGTATCCGGGACTGGTCCGCGTGCTGGATTTCGGAACGTGCCGCCAATCAGAACATCTCTATTGTGTCATGGATTGGATCAATCATACTCCCATAAAAAAAATAAACTGGAAGCACACCCGCCTGCTGGATGTCGCCTTACAGCTCTGCAGAACTCTCGCATTTGTTCACCAATGCGGGTACATGGTTTGCGATATCAGTGATACGCATGTTCTGATCGACACCTCCAATAATACCGTAAAACTGCTGAATTACGGACATCCTCTCACCTCCGGTGATCAGGTGGAATTGAGCCGGCGCAGAAGTATCTCCTCTCTCGCACCGGAATTCATTCGAGGTGAATCTATTGATTCACGCGCCGATCTCTATGCACTCGGCGTGTTCCTGTATCAACTCATAACCGGGAAAAAACCCTTTCAGGGCACAGTTGGACAAATTATCAAGCATCATCTGTCTTCTTCACCCCCAACACTCAATCACCCGCAACTCAATCGGATCATATCGAGACTGCTGGCAAAAAATCCGGATGAACGTTATTCGTCCGCCGATACCGTCCTGGACGATTTGGAATCAATGGAAATTGACGGTTATCCCTGGATCAGCAAACAAAAAACACATGTGACTTACCGCGGCCGATTTGTTAATCGGCATGATGAATTACGTCAATTACGGGAAATCTGGGAATCCTGTGTTGAGCGAAAATCTGGATCGGTACTTTATTTGGAAGGTCAGGAAGGTGTCGGAAAAACCGCTCTTCTTCGACAATTTACATCAGAGATCAGAAATCAAGGTTTTCGAGTTTACGAAATTGAAAATCCGGAGAATTTCAACAAAGGTTTAGAGTATTTAATCGGATTCCCGGATGGTTCTTCCAGCAAAGATATGCTAATCAAAGACCTGCTCGATAAAAATTCGATTTGCCAGAACCCCGCCATTTTTGTCATCAACCAATATCATCTGGCACATTCAACGTGTCATGCAACGACCCGGAAATTAGTAAAACTGCTGCAAGATGTACCCTGGCTGATTATTCTAGTCTACTGCTATGAAAAGATGAAACCTGATTCCAGTCTTTTCGATATTCTGGAATCGGGGAGTTCATTGTATCGCATCATGAAGATCACACCCTTGTCTGAACCGAGCACTCGGCGCTATCTTGCAGCGTTGTTGCAAAGTGACAGTCTTGCTGAAACATTGTACCAACAGTTCAAGAAATATTCGGGCGGGACTCCCGCGTTAATGGAAAATCTTGTGGAAGATCTTATCCGGCAAGGAATACTCGTAAGGTATGCCGGGCGATGGGAGCTGGAAGATTTACAAGCCGTCAAACATTGTTTTCCGGAAAAAACAAGGCGCATATTCCAAAGAAAAATGGCATACCTCACTGCAGATCATCAGAAACTGCTCGCCACAATCGCCATGTTCAATCTGCCTGTCACCATGGAAATTCTGGAGAAAATGCTGCCGGCATTCGATGTACAAGAAATGATCTCCGATTTATTACGACGCAGCCTGATAATACAAGATGATCAACTGGAAGCGGTTTCCTTCCATTGTTTCAATGATGATCTGCAGCAGATGATTTATCAGAAAGTTCCGGATGAAGAACGCCGGCAACTGCACAAGGAAATCGCCTTCATTGCCATGAAAAACCGATGGGATCCAGAACAGATCGCATATCACCTGTCGAAAGGGACGGATCCGCGTCAGGCTTCTGATGCAATCCTCAACGCTGTGGTTTTCTGTATGCACAGGGGAACATTCGACAGAGCTGATTATTGGATCAATGAAATAATGCCTTTTCTGAACGAATTTCCGGATTCATTTAAATCGGAAGTATATTATCATCATGCTCATCTCTCACTGCTCAGACATCGAAATTCGGATGTCTTTGCCAGCTCAACCAAAGCCTTGGAACTCATGCCCCGAACACCGGAAACCGCTCCAATGCGAGCACAGTGTTACCAGTATGCCGGTCAAGTGTATTTCCGCCAATGCAATTTCCCCAAAGCAATCTCTTCATTGAAAAACGGTCTGTTGGAACTGGAAAATTCCCCCAATAAAATCAGCGTGTCCATCATCAGTCTTCTGAGTACGATTTATATCAAAACCGGGCGATACGATGAAGCATTTAGCGCAAATACCGATGCGGAACGTATTTTGAGAAAATTTTCAGATCCCGAAGACAGGATTTTCGGCAAATCTCTCACAATTTCAACAACTGCGGAGATAAATTATTGGAGAGGAGACTGGAAATCAGCCCAAAAACTGTTCCGCAAGGTCATGACCATCGCGGACAAGATGAGTTATAGTTTCTTCCAGGTATTTACCCGGAATAAACTGGCCACCGTTTACCTTGCCACAACAAATATTGCAAAAGCAGCAGCTCTTGTGGATCAAGCTCTTGAGATTTGCAACAATTCCGGGCTCAAATCGGAATCCGCCATCTGCTATAGACTTCTCAGTTTAATTGCTTACAAAAAGTCAGCTTATCAGGAAGCACTCCAGAACATCGACATCAGCATAATCGCAAACCAGCGTTATGAAAGGATCCTGGAAGTGCTTAATTGTCAGGTTTTCAAAGGCGAGATACTCCGGATCATGGGCAACCTTCGAACTGCATTGGAATGTTTCGAATCCATATCTGAAAAAATACGGAAATCCCAATGTGTCAATCTGCAGACGGAGTTATTGACGTATCATGCACAGCTCCTCATTGACATGGCTCAATATGCGTGTGCACTGAAACTCCTGCAAAAAAACCTGCAACTCTGCAAAAAAACCGGCAATAAAATTCATCTCGGGCAAGTATTGTACGGGCTGGCATATCTTTATTGGATCGTCAATAACAGGTCGAGGTCGAAAACCTATCTGAACTCAACATTGCAGTGGTGTCAGGAAATTGAAGACATTGCCATAAAAGCGGATTGCTACTGGCTGCGAGCAAGGATATCCCGCTATGAGCGCCGCCAGCTCAAATCGGAATCGGATCTTGAACTGGCTGGATTTCTGGTGGAAAAACATCATTTGGCATCCCGGCAACTCAAAATTCCGGCATCAAAACTTCGCACCACTATCGATTACGAACTTTCGGATGTCGTCTGGCGGGACGCCGTTAAACTGTGGGATTCGGCACGGCAGAGTGACGACATGAATTTGAAACTCGAAACCGGATTGACGGTCGCCAAACTTGCGTTACGACGCGGTGATCGCACCAACGCCAGACTGCTTCTGGACGCCGTAGCCGGTGCTGCGGATGAAAGAGGATATCGGGAAATCAGGTGGCGTGCTTTGAGGACAATCAACCAGGTTCTCGAAGGTTGCAACCTTATCAACGCATCAAAAAATGCGCTGGATCAGGCATGGGAAATCATCAGTTCAATCCTCTCTGATATGACGATCCCCTCGCTGTATCGAAATTATGTGACTCGGCCTGATATTGAATTTATCCGGCAGGCAAAGAATGAAATCAAAAACCAGCATAAAAAAACATATGCCGAATCCATTCGCCTGCCCGTTATTCTGACCGACAATATCCAGGTTCCCGATGCACGATTTGCGATCCTGGGAGAACGGTACCGAATATTTCAGGCGGCAACACGGAAGATCAGAGGCAGCCTGGAACTCGAAACAATCGCGACACATACTTTGGAAACGGCCATGAAACTTTCCGGTTCCGACAGAGGGTTATTGATCATATTTAACGAATCGGAACAAATACAACTCAGCAAAACAAAAACGATCGGTTCAACTCCCGACCTGTCACTCAGCGGTTTTATCGCTTCGGAACTCTGCCGGCGTGTCTGCAAGGACCAGGAAACGGTATTCAGCACGAACCTGCCGATAGATGAGAGATTTTTAGCGGATCCTTTCACGCGAGACATTGGCATTAGGGCAGTCGTGTGCGTCCCTTTAAAAACCCATTCAAAATCCATCGGATTTCTATACGTCGATTCTCGTTTGGGAAATACCGATCAGCTTGCATCTGCGAAGGAAAGCATTCAGGAACTTGCCGATGAGGCATCTCTGTCTCTGGAAAACGCCCAACTCTATCAGGAATTGGATGAAATTTTCATGAATATGGTCCGTGCCCTGTCAACTGCTGTTGATACAAATGATCCCTATACACATGGACATTCCAAACGAGTTGCCAGATATGCCGTTAAAATCGGAAAAGAAATAGAACTTAATTCCCTTGAACTCAAAGAAATTGAATTGGCGGCATATCTTCATGATGTCGGTAAAATCGGTATCAGTTCCGAAATTTTGAATCAGCCGGGTGAGCTTAGACCGGGACAACAGAAGATCGTAAAGAATCATCCCGAAATCGCCGGACAGATACTCTCCCCCATGAAAAAATTCCGTAAAGTATGGACAGCTGTTATGCAGCATCATGAGCGATATGATGGAAAAGGGTACCCGAATGGATTGAAAGGCGATGACATTCATCTTTATGCTCGAATACTTGCAACTGCTGATGCTTTGGATGCAATGACAACCGACCGTCCTTATAAAAAAGCAATCACATTCCAGGAAGCTGTTGAACAAATCAGTTTAAACG
>JAFGJC010000474.1 GCA_016929305.1 candidate division CSSED10-310 bacterium
CAGTTGACTGTATAAAATAACAGTGGCTACACCTTGATTGGTCGTTGTGTTGGATGACGACAACGAACCCCAGGTCGTGGCGAAGTAAACAGTAGTTCCATCTTCAACTGGAGCGCCTGAAAGATCATAAACGGTCGCAGTCAGTATGGAGTAACTTACGCCATCAGCAGGGATTCCGCTGCTGGGATTAGCCCTCAGTTCTATTCGGCCGACCTGTGTCGAATAAAAATAGACCCATGCATATTCCGTGCGAGTGCCAACCGTCGCGTAAACCTGAACATCCTTAGGAACCGTTTCACTGGTCAAGGTTACCGAAGCTCTTCCCGATGCCGTATAAGCAACATCCGCGGACAGCGTACCACCGGTTGTCGAAAAGCTGACAGCCGTATCATCCGGAACCGGCAAACCGCGCTCATCGGTAACATACGCAGATATCGTTGATTTTGAGTAACCATCAGCGGGAATGTTCGATGGATTGGCTGTGACATCGATATCTGAGGCGTCGATGGAGTAGCATACAATTTCGATAGTCTTCTTGGCATGAACCGCATCAGCGGTAACGATGGCTGTACATGGATAGTTGGGTGCCGTGAATGTGACGGAAGAAACGCCTGAAGTCATTGTTTCGCTGGATCGATCCAGTGTGCCGCAAGTTGTCGACCAGTAGATAGGACCTTCAGCAGCCTGTCCTGTTGGATCCTTTACATAGGCAGTTATCAGCGTTGTTGATGCTCCATCTGCCGGTAGCGAGGTTTCGGTTGCTGTCAGTGTAATTCTGGCAGATGCCGCTGGACCGGTCGGATCCGGCGCGTCACAGGAAATAAACGTTATTAAAGATACAGCTAAGACTGTAAAACTTATCATTACCATCGGGAGTATCGCTGTTTTTCGATGTGATCTCATAGATTATCTCCCTTCATCGTCGATGACTCCACACTGACAAAATCCCTGTAAAAACTCTCGTCAATGTTAATCTTATTACGCAGTTTCTCCGAGAGGTCACGTGCTTGTTCCGGTGAACTCACAACGTGAGGTGTCAAGAATATCAATAATTCAGAAGCACGTTCTGTGTATTTATGACGACCAAATAAATATTTCAGCAATGGGACTTTATAAAGCCAGGGAACACCTTCTCTGGATGGATTTTTCGATCTTTGAATCAATCCTCCAATTACTAACGTTTGATTGTCTGGAACCATAACTGTCGTAGAAGCTTTACGTTTTTCGATGACCGGTGAACTGATCTCCCCCAATGTCGTTTCGGAAATACTCGATACCTCTTGGGATATTTCCATATTAACGAATCGGGCGGAATTGATGTGAGGAACAACGCGAAGGAGAATGCCTGTACTGCGGTATTCAATGGTGCTGTTGTATCTTCGGCGTCCTTGCGCATCAAGACCTTCATCGGTTTGCGATGTTACGATTGGAATATCCGAACCGACATCGATCGCCGCTTCCATATTGTTGGCCACCAGGATATGCGGACTCGATAGAATCTCCAATTTATTTTCATCTGCCTTGGCTGCAATCATGGCATTGAAGCGGGTCGCTTCGAAAATATCCAAAACTAATCCGGATGCCGATGGTTCAATATTTTGTGAGATTGAATTGTCGAAATTATAGGTGTCGCCACCGACATCAATGGATCCTTCACCTCGAAGATTCCATGAAACACCCATATCCAAACCCTCATCAAGGGTAACATCGGCAATCAATACTTCTATCAGAACCTGTTTCGGCATGATATCCAGCTTTTTTATCGTTTCCACCAAATAGGGATAATTAACTGGAGCGGTCACAATGATCAGCGCGTTGGTGCGTTCATCAGCAACAATGCTGACTTCTCCTTGTATTTCCGATGCACCTCCAATGGCTTCTGACGATGAGGGAGCCGATGTTCGCGTGCGAGATGACGGCCGCTGGATAGATCTTCCCTGGTCTTCGTTTCCTTGATACACAGCTTCAAGCAGCTTCGCCAAATCCGCAGCTATCGCATTCTCAACATAATATATGTAGGCTTTACGAGTTACGTAAATATCCACATCCAGGATAGATATAATTTCCCGGATAAATTCCAAATCCCTCCGCAAAGCAAAAACAATCAGTGAATTCGAACGCGTATCCGGAATCATTATAGGACCCGTATCCGTGGATGATTGCGGCTGTCGTGTTGTCCTTGCAGTGGATCCACGTCGTGAGGGAGGAATAGTACTGGTTCTTGTTGTCGTCACAGAACCCCCAATGGATACTTTGGCACTGATTACTCGGTCCAAAACGGAAACGATATCCTGCACATCAGCAAACTGAATTTGGTAAATTTCCAACTCAAATAATGCTGTTTCTTGATCAAGAATATTTATAATATCAATTAACCGGCGGATATTTGATGATATTTCCGTAATGATCATCATATTCGCTCCCGGATGTGTGATAATCGTTGCATCGGGTGAAATTAATGGCCGTATTGTATTGAGAATTTCATCGGGTGAAACGAATTCAGTGGAAATAATCTGAGTAACCAGCCGGTCTTCCTGCGGAATTGCTGATAAATCTTTGCCTTCCCGCGTCAGGATCGGGCTGTGCTTCGCATCTGGCTTGGGTATAATTTTCTTGAATGCCGGTTTCCCTTCGGAGGTTACCGGACCATCAACAACTGCCAGATTATTCATATCCAATATTGTGTATAAAACTTTCTCGACATCACTTTTGCGAAACGGTTTTGTGGTTCGGAGTGTGACGGAGCCTGATCCGACTTCCGGGCTGATCAAGTAATCCCATCCGGCCAATTCTGCCATATAAACAAGAATTTCACGTAAAGAAGCGTCTTCAAAATTCATCTGAATATATTCAACAGATTCGGGATCTTCGGGTGGCAGTGTTGCTGTGGGTAACGGAGTGAACGTTGGCGTTGCTGTTTCGTGTGTTATCGGTTCGGAAGACAGTTGATATGTCGCTGTGGGTGTAGGCGTCTGAGACAGTTCCATTTCAACTGGTTCGGACGCAGCCGTCATCTCAGGTTCCGCTTCAGTTGGCGGCAAATCCTTGAAATGTATACAACTACTCAAAACAACGACAAGTAATAAACATAATCCAAAATTATATCGAAACATCAACGCCTCCTTCACTCTGCCTTGAAATCGACATGTCAGACCGACTGTTATCTGGTTGGTTACGATATCCGCTTTGAAGCGAATGGTTATTTTGATGAATAGCTGCAGTGACCGTATTTCCCCCATCAAAATGGACGTTACGCTTAATTCCTGTTTTATGATTAAGAATAACTTCATCCGTTTCTATCGACAAAACTGACCAATCCTCTACACTCTCACCTACCGAAACCAGAACGGAATTATTGTGTGAATCCTTAAAAATAGCCAATCTCCGGTTATTAGAGTAAACAAGACCGGACAAAAGCGGTGGAATATTGCCAGAAACTGTATTACTTTTTACAGTCGAAAAATCATTTTTATTTGAAGTGATATCGCCCAATTCTCCTCGATTTTGATCAAAAAGAGAATGATCCGAAACAACAGCGAATAAATCTGAAGAGCTGTTAATTGAAGATCTGCGGCAGTTTTTTTTCGGAGTTTGCAACATGCGCCATTTCATTTGTACCGATTGCCGAGTGCTGAATTCCTGAGTGACATTCTCTGTCAAAATCATTGCCACAGCACAGGAAAAAATGATACTCATCAGGGAAATCATCATGCCTGTTCTCATCAATTCTCTTTTCCTTTTGTGTTTTTTGCATCCTTATCTTCATGAGATACCGTCGATCGAATATAGGCAGCAACGTCCATGTCAATGCGGAGATCTTCCTGATTTCTGCGGCGATTTCTTTTTATTTCCATGCTTTTAATACTGATCAACCGTTCCGCTGAATCCAATTCATATAAAAACGCCTGTATCTGCTGAATATTACCTGTGAATGGAATACTCAGACTTATTTCCGTGTAACCATTCACTTCTGTTGTTTTTTGAGGTTTTATCTGAGTGAAGGTAATATTTTCCCTTTGCGCAAGGTTTTTTACAATACCTTGAAGTTCAGCATTTGCCAGATCGGAAGTCGCTCCCGTAAGCAGTATATTTTGGATACCACTTTGCATGCTTGTTATTTCCTGAAGTTTTTGGTGAGTTTTTTCAGCATTCTGAAGCATCCGCTCATATCGTTTAAGCAACGTCTGATTTGTCTGAAGATCTCTTTTATTTTGATTAAATTTTGCATAAACGGGATCAAAGACAAAATTAATGACAACATAGATTACGGCAACAAGTAATCCAAGAATAATAATTCTTTTTTCACGTGTTGATCTGCTGTTCCAAATTTGTTTGAAGACTGCCATGACGTTTATTCCATATTTTCCGTAGCTTGATTTTCGGAAGCAGATTTCAGAAACTCCAGAAAATTCGCAGCCGCTTCATCGGGATCAGGTTCCTCATAATAATCACGATCCCGTTCGATAACATTGCCTTCCTCCTTGTGTTTACGAATAAAATCAAGGAGATTTTCCTTCATTTCTTCAATTTCTTCGGGATCACGTTCACCGTCGGCTGGCATTTCACTTTCGTGAGGGGGATAAGGTTCGGGTTCCTGATAATCAGTCGGCTCCTCCGGCAGCGTATCGGTTTGAGTCCTGGGAAAAGCCGGACCTCTATAGACTTCTCGGGGTTCCTGTTCCGTTGAATGATCTTCCGCTGCTTGAGGTTTAGCGACTTCCGTAGGTTCTGCTTTTGGCGTTGGAGTTTCACCGGGTTTTGATCCCATCTCTCCCGGACGCTCTTCACCAAAATCTTCTTCCGGTAACTCTTCTTCAGCTGTCTGATACTTTGACAGATTTGCCTGAATCGTAAAACGTTTTCCGGAAACCGTACCGTCAAAATGTACTTTTTCGAAATAAGGAGATTCCTCGAGTATCGTTATAATTTCTTCCGGTGACTCGGATTCACCTCGAATGGTAATTTGATTCTCACGAAATTCATATTCATCCAGATATACCTTCTTGGATGTTTCTGTATCCTTGGAAGGCAGTATCCGTGTCAATTCTTTTAAAATCATTAACTGAGAAGGATATTCCTGATTCATCGATTTGAAAAACTGGAATCTTTCGGAAATCGCATCGTACTCTTCGTTGATTTGCATAACTGTTTTCACATCATCCTGTAGTGATGAAATATGCGCTTTTGTATCGAGGAGTTTCAGATCTGTTTTCCAGTAATCGTTTGCCATAACCATGACTGCCATCGCGGAAAATAATCCAGCGATGGCCCCAACAACGATCAAGCCGTGGTGTTTTTGAGAAGGACGCAGTGATGCCGGGAGGATATTGATGGATTCCGTTTCCTCCAGATCTTTTAAAGCTGCGCCATAAGCTGTCAACATCAGCAGATTCATGTCCAGTGAATCATCAGATCTCGTTTCAACAACATCAAAAACAATATCCGTACAGTTTTGCTGTAATGTCTCTCTCCACCGAGCTGCAGTATTTCCCAGTAGTAACACCCGCTGAATATCATTGGGTGTTCCCAACCGGCCCAGACTCATATGACTCATTCGTATCGCTTCAATAATCCCCATAGCTGGATGGGATGTCCCTGGAGAGGTATCTTCAAGGTCATCATCAGATTCTTGCGAAGATTGATAGGACAACGGTTTGCTTGCCAGGGTTCGATAGAGTAGGGGTTGTTTGTTATGAGCAATTAAAATTTCCAGAATGCAATCGCTTTCTGTTTCTCCCAGACTGAGAATGGTCAGATAATCCGAGTTTATTTCTTTGGCGGCACATTTCAATAAGGAACGCCAGCGTGAAACTGGAGCTGGTTCAACGGAATATAATTTCAATCCTGCTCGATGAATCATTTCAATATAGCTATCGATGACAGATTGAGGTGATGTGACGAGCAATGCCTGATTATTTGTTTTTCCTGAATTAACCAACGACAAAGCATCGAAGTACACGGATTTGGGATCGAGAGGTATATGCATATCGAGTTCATAGGTCAGCAATTGCACCAGATCTGTTTTAGATACTGGTGGCATTTCCACCAGATACCATAGAAAATCTTTCCAGTTGAGACTCAAGACAACGCTGGCGGATTTAAGTTTATTTTTTTCACAGAATTTTCTTATCTTGTTAGCAACTTCATCGATTTTTTTATCGTCTGCAGATTCTTGATTTTCAAGAATATATATCTCTTGTGCATCGATATTTTCCTGACGCAATGATCGCTTAATCGATGTCAATGCCAGACGGTTGTCTTGTATGTAAACACCCAGTAAAGTTTGCGCCATCGTTAAACTCCTAAATCAATTTTCCGTCCAGCTATAATGCGTAATCTTATCCGCACTCTGATCTGTGGTTGCCGCTTGAGTCAAATCCTGTCCGAAGGTGGGTGCATCATCATTCCAATATATTATTTCCGCACCCCCACCTGTGTTCCTGTTGAAACTCCTTCGTACGACCGCCATCAGATTATGACTGATGCTCGAATTCAGTTTATATCCTCGCACTTCAATGCGAAAGGTTCGGGAAGAATTTTGTCTGCCTTGCGTTTGATATTGCCGGTTCTCGAGTTCTTCTTCAGCAGTATCAGGATCGAGTATTCTGAGTAACAAGGGTGGAGCTGTGTCCTTGTTGATTACTCGATGATATCCATAAACAGTAATATACGGTGCAATCCCAGCGTACGTTTTTTCATCTTCGCGATTATCTCTCGAGTATATGGAGTTTGACCCGTACAGGATTTCAGGTGTAATGCCTCTAATCATAAGTAACTCATCCAACGTATCGATTCTGCCGTTTTTAGCGTTATAGGGTTCCGTAAAACCCTGCTCCTCGTAGTTATGCTCATACCAATCCGATTCAGCTCCATTTAAAAGATGTAGATCATTTCGATCGACCCAGTCAATAACCGAGTCGACTATAATATCAGCCTGCTCGCCAGCTTCAACACCAGTTTCCACTAATAATTCATAAAAAATCTCGCGATTCGTCTTTGATCCCTGTCTATTGCGACTTTCAAGGTAATTAATATTCAATCTGCCTTGTTCGTCAGTAATAATATAATCAAATCCACCTCCCGTTATTTGAATACCCGTTCTATTGGGAATCGGCGGCCATTCTTGTTGTACTTCCGGATTGGGATTTTCAGGTTGATTCTCATCATGATACCATTTTCGGTAGAACCCGACTTGATTATCCGGTCCCAGATATGTGCCATCATATTTTCCAATAA
Source organism: candidate division CSSED10-310 bacterium (assembly GCA_016929305.1). Lineage (GTDB taxonomy): Bacteria > CSSED10-310 > CSSED10-310 > CSSED10-310 > JAFGJC01 > JAFGJC01. The sequence continues at coordinate 7,237 of JAFGJC010000474.1, forward strand.
TCTCTGTCAAACCATATTGAAATCCTGCCAGAGCATAATAATATCCCTCGATATCGTCCTTGAAATTGATTGCAGCGGAAATTTCCATTCGAGTTGTAAATGCGAATTCTGCAGCAAGAATCATTAACAATCCGACGATAAAAATCACAAAGAGCAGAGCAGCTCCTTTCTGATCATTAACGGGCAACAGCCGATCTCGATTCATCATTTATCGTTCCCGCCGTTTCATAGTAACACCCAATACGCGGGTTTCTTTCAGTGGAATGATCATCGGTGCCCACTCGATCTCTTCACCACTCCTCTGATCCAGTACCACCAAAGTCACTTCAACGGCTAGGGGCAAATGATGTCTTAACTCACGGTTCATAACTCGCGTTTCACCATCAACTTCTTCCATGGATTCTTCGATTTCGATATGTTCGGGACCCCAGCTCTCAACCCATTCTCCCTCTTCCGGCATGTCATCAAGAAGCCGGCTTGGTCTTGGATAATAGAAATATCTGAATTTTATTTCCGTCACATCTGAATCCAGGATATATGTGTACCCCTTTTCATCGCTAAAAAAATCCGTGTTTGAAAAAATAGCTTCTCGGACGATCAGTCCCTCTCCCGATTCAGCACTAATCGTGATTTCTTTTAAACCCATTGGAAATCCTGCAAACGTCATTGATTCTGATGTAGATACAAATGAGAGGGTATCTGATGTTCCATCAAAAATCATTTGGTAATGGGTTTCGTCTTCCTGTTTGCCCCGGACATTTATAGCGCCTGAAATTTCACGTCTAAGGCGATCATATAGAATCCGTTTGCGTTGATACAGATCAAGATCACGTTCTCCGGCACGCCACGCGCGTACGCCTGTAGAAAGCCCAGCCGAAATTGCCAGGCTGATCATTGCCAGGATCGTGACAGCGAGGAGAACTTCGAGCAGCGTGAAACCGCATGCAGACTTTGATGCAAGTTTGCGCGTTTTCAACTGCCGTCCTCACTCTCTTCTTCGGGACCGACATATGCGTACAGCGTTGACAGTTGAGCATGACCTGGATATCCCGTTTCAGGCCATGAAACGCGAACAATGACTTCAAATAACTTCAAAGTTGATTCTTCTTCGACCCAATCCAGATACATTTGATTGCTATTGGCATCATCGGGAGGAATCGTTTCCTGTGCCGGTGTCGCTCGCTCCACAACTTCCGCTTCCCAGATAAATGTATCGTTGTATGAACCCGAATAAGTTCCTGGTTCGAGTCTGGGATTGATCAATAATGATTCCATCGCTTGCTGTGCAACCATAAGACCTTCTGTGTAGAGTTTGGATTGACTGACACCCTTCAAAGAACTCGTAAAAATATGCATCACACCAACTAGAACCAAAGAGAGGATTGCAATAGCAACCATTATCTCTAATAGGGTAAATCCCTTTCCTGCAAGATCTGAGCTGCGTTCAATCCGTTTCATCTTCGGATTCTATTTTCACTCTGCCGGTAACTCGATTCACTTGAATGAAATACCGGCGACCGTCATTTAATGCTATCGTTATAATGCCTCCCGTACTGTGCCCTTTTGGGAAAAAACGGATATAGGCTTTATCGACGCTGACCGTTTCGTTTGTTTCCAGCCGGAAACTTTCAAAAATCACATCGGGAGGCAAGGTGTAGGTCTGTCTAAGAAACTCCGGTTGATATTGGGACGATCCGGAATCTGCGGTATTCTGATTGGCGTTTTGATACTCGGCTTCGTCAGCGCTAATCGCATGAGGTTGTGATGTTTGCGGCAATCTCGCTTCAAAGTGATATTCAGAGGTTTCAAAATCAATAGAAACCGTGACAACACCCCGTTGAGCCACCGCATAGCTCCGTGCAGCACGAAGCGCAGCGGCCATCTGGCGTACTGCCGTTTTCAGCTTGGCAATTTGAAATCCTTTGGAAATACGGGGCGAGGCAATTGATAAAATAATGGTAATGACAACCAGCACAGCCAATATCTCGATAAGCGTATATCCGGATGACTCGGATTTTTTAGACAAGGTGTACTGCAAGCGGGTTATCCTTCCACAACAATGGGTTCACCACCGCCTGCCGTGCATGTGATGACAAATGCTCTCCCACTATCCCTCACTTCATACTGATACTCATTTTTCCATGGATCGAGAGGTACTTCTGAAGAGTCGAGATAATCCGGTATCAAAGCTTGAAGCCCATCAGGAAATTTACCCTGTTCCATGAGATAGATATTGAGATTGGATTTAAAATTTTCCATTTGAGCGTATGCAGCTTCGCGTTTAGCTTTTTCCAGCCGGTTGAAAATTTTTGTGCCGACCAGACTCGCTATTAATCCAATAATGACGACAACTACCATAATTTCGACAAGGGTGAAGCCGCGCTGGTTTTGTTTTTGATTTAAAATCCTTATAAACATCAGATCCTCCACAAATTACTGTATATGTTAATTACAAAGGCATATCGGAAATACTGAAAACAGCCAACAGCATTGCAAAAACGACAAATCCGACCACCAGACCCATCACAATGATGAGTAATGGTTCCACTAGCGACATTGCCCGTTGAATGGCAATCTTAACATCGCGTTCATAAGTATCCGCCACTTTGAGTAACATCGCCTCGAACGATCCCGTCTCTTCTCCAACGGCGATCATATGAACTGCCAATGCAGGGAAACAGCCGGTTTCTTTGAGCGGGGTCGCCAGACCACCTCCCTCTTTCAACCGGCTATAAACATTCAACAGAGATGACGCAATTACTTCATTGGTCAGTGTATCCTTTACAATTGACAGTGCCTGCAAAATAGGGACGCCGGATCGCACAAGGGTTCCTAACGTTCTTGCAAAACGGGCTATCTCTATTTTCTGTATCAACTGTCCAGCGACAGGCATTTTCAATTTAAACTTATCCCACTTCAATCTTCCTTCATCGGTCTTCAAGTATTGATTGATGGCGAAGTAAACCAGCAACAACCCTCCGATGACAAAAAACCAGCTCCGTTTAAAAAAATCAACGAAATCAACGAGAATTCGAGTCGCGAGCGGCAGATCAGCACCCATATTCTCGAAAATAACCGTAAACTTCGGTAGAACAAAGGTCACCATCAATCCCACGACCAAAGCGCCGACAATAATCAGAAGAATTGGATATACACTTGCGGAGACAATTTCTTCACGAAGTTCCTGAGAGCTTTCGAGAAAGCCTGACAATCGTTGAAGGATAGATTCCAGAACACCACCCGCTTCACCCGAACGGATCATGTTGACGTAGAGCCGGCTGAAAACTTTGGGATGCCGGCCCAATGCATCCGCGAACGAGCTGCCACCCTGAACATTGCGTCTTACCTCTTTAATGATATCCCGCATCTTGTCATTTTCAGTCAGCTCAGAAGATATTGCCAGACATCTGTCCAACTGAACACCGGCATCGGCCAATGTGGAAAGTTTAGCGGTAAAATCCATAACATCTCGACGCGCTACTCTCTGGAAAATCTTCCCCAGATGTATTTCCGATGTAAAACGATTTGCTTTTTCTTCCGATTTACTTATGTTCAGCGGCCGCAGATTTTGTTCTCTGATTTTGGCAATAACATAGGCTTCATTGGGTGCCTCCATGATTCCGGTTTGGTGTTTCCCGTTTTGATCAGCAGCGCGATAGGTGAATTTTGCCATTATATCCCTTTATTTTCTTCTATATGATTTCTTCTTCCTGTGTGACGCGCATTACTTCCTCGATTGTTGTAACACCTTGTTTTACTTTGTTCCATCCGTCTTCACGAAGTGTTTTCATTCCCAATTTTCTTGCTTCTCGTTTTAAAACATTTGCACTGGATTTCTCTAAAATGAGATTTCTGAGATGGTCTGAAATGACGAACAATTCATATATCCCCATTCGACCCCGGTATCCCGTATTGCTGCATTTCCGACAGCCGACACCCTGATAAACAACGGCATCCTCGGCATTGCCATTTTCAATTTCCATTTCAGCCAAAGCATTCTGATCGACGCGTGTAGGTTCTTTACAATCCGGGCAGATCGTGCGCACGAGTCGCTGAGCAAGCACTCCATCCAGGCAGGATGCAATCAGATAATTTTCGACACCCATGTCTTGCAAACGTGTTACAGCACCAGGGGCATCATTTGTGTGAACCGTAGAGAAAACAAGGTGACCTGTAAGCGCAGATTGCACAGCTATTTCAGCCGTTTCAAAATCTCGAATCTCCCCCACCATGATTACATCGGGATCCTGACGGACAATGTGTCGCAAACCGGAAGCAAACGACAAACCAATTTTGGTATTTACCTGAATCTGGTTCACGCCTTTCAACTGATATTCGACCGGATCTTCGACTGTGATAATTTTTTTATCCGGCTGATTTATTTTATCCAATGCCGCATACAAAGTAGTTGTCTTGCCTGATCCTGTCGGACCTGTGACAAGAATCATGCCATGAGGATGATGGATCAGTTGCTGAAAAATTTTCAGATGACTCTGCGGAAAACCCAAAGATTCCAGTTCAATAAACATGCTGCTTTGATCTAACAATCGCATGACGACACTTTCGCCGTGCAGAGTCGGGACGGTACTCACACGTACATCAATTTTCTGACCCATAATCCTTAAGCGTATTCGTCCATCTTGCGGAAGCCTGTGCTCAGCAATGTTGAGACCACTGAGAATTTTAATTCGGGAAATAATGGCCGCTTGAAATCGTTTTGGCGGGGCTTCCTGATCATGAAGCACGCCGTCAATACGGTATCTGATTTTCAAATCGCCTTCGAATGGTTCGATGTGAATATCGCTGGCGCCGACCTCCACCGCTTGAGAAAATAGCAGGTTGACAAGTTTGATGACGGGTGCTTCCGATGCCATGTCTCTCAGCGTATCAACGTCTTGATCTTCTTCTTTGCCAAGTATTTCAAGATCTTCCTCTTCCATGTCATTCAAAATCATTTTCATACTGGAGGTTCCGCTGCCATAAAGCTCTTCAATCCGTCGATCAATCTCCGTAGCATCCGCAATAACCAATTCCATCTCGCGATTCAATATCAAGCGTAAACTATCATAAACATTAATTTTCAAAGGATCCTTGACCGCGATTTTCATCACGTTGGATGTCATTTCCAAAGGTAGTATCTGGTTCTGGCGGATGAATTTCACGGAGAGCGGCAACTCCTGAACCATGGACACATCAACTTCAGATAAATCCAGAAAAGGTACTTTGAAAAATGAACTTACATTCTCAGCATACTTGCGCGTTGACAATAAACCGAACTCCAAAAGAATTTCGTGGATTGTCTTTCCTGTTCGTTCAGATTGTTTCCGGGCGACTTCAAGATCTTCCATGGTGACCGCACCTGAATGCAATAAATGCTGATCAAAACTGATATCAGGTAAAGTTAACTCCAACACAACCTCCTTTATTCAATATCTCGAATAGTCTTATTAAAAACACCGCAGCGCATGTAAAGTTCCCGATTCCGTCGATTTATTTGTATCATTGTCACAGTTTTAATGCTTTGGTTCTAAAGATGAAGTGGTGATTACATGCTATATTTGCCAAAATCCTCCGGTTTAAGAGATTTTAACCAGTCTTTTAGTTTTTCAGCATCTTCCTGATCTTTTCCATGATCAGCCGCCTTACTCTTCTCCACCACTTCCTGCTCAACGTAAATCGGTGCATCAAATCGCAGAGCCAAAGCGATGGCATCCGAAGGTCGAGCATCAATCGTGAATGTTTTTATTTTTGTCTTAAACTCAAGGACGGCAAAGTAAGTCCCATCTTTCAAGTCTGTGATAAGAGCTCGCGATACTATTACACCGAGTTTTTTCATAATTTTCTTCATCAGATCATGGGTCATAGGACGAGGTGTCGGTATCTTCTCTAATTCCAGAGCGATCGCATTTGCTTCAAAAACGCCAACCCATATGGGAACAACAAGATTTCCCTCCTCATTCTTTAAAATAATGATCGGCATGTTCGTCAGCGGATCCAGCGTGAGATTTTTCACAGACATTTTAATTAGCATCAAATCCTCCAAACATGAACTATCAGGATCGCTGATCCTTACTCATCTTTGATTATAATAGTTAAGACACAAATGTAAATATTGAGATGCTCAAAACCATTAAAGGCATTACCTGTCTCTCTGGGGAACTTCTGATAGTGTATTTTTCTGAGTAAATATCGTCCGCAAGCAAAGAATGCGGTCATCCGGTTCAAGTTTCATTGTTTGTAAATTGTAAAAATATGTCCCTTTTCTCAATATGGCGACAGCATCTGGAATGTTATCTCTAACGGATTTGCCATAAAAGTCAGGATCGACAGAAACAACTTCCAAAAATGGATCCTCAGTTCTAGTATGAAGTTTTGTAATGAATCCATATGTTTCCGGATGCATAACCGCATTTAAAAACAATCGCCCTAAAATGGTCGACGTCGAGATCACATAATCAGCACCCACCGCCTTGAATTTTCCTTCCGTTTCCTTTTTATTTACCCTCACTACCGTCACGATTTTAGGATTAAGACTTCTTGCGGTGACAAGCACATACATATTTGTTGTGTCATCAGAAGTAGCGATTAATATCCGATCAGCTGAATTGATTTGAGCTTTTTGCAGCACATCATCACTGGTCGGATCCCCCTGAATATATCGAGCTTCATTGACAATCCCCGCAATAGACTCCTCAAGATTTGTATATGCTTTGGAATGAACAATCACAAATGCCTTTTTTTCCGCAACACATTCACTCACAACACTCTCCAGCAGATCCACATCCGCAACGACAATC
>JAFGJC010000475.1 GCA_016929305.1 candidate division CSSED10-310 bacterium
ATTTTCTAAGCACAGGCCATATTTTATCATCCTAAATTTTATTGCAACTATTGGAGCATTACGAATCGATATTTCGATTTTATTCGTTAAATAATTTTTATATTTTTCATCGTAGGTTGTTTCTACAATAGTCCATGACACACTTCCCGGTGTTAATGGTATGATCTGGAATAAAGCATTCGTGCAAATTTGTATTTCAGCAGTGTATTTAATATTTTCACTGTTTTTTAAAGAGTATTCGGCAAAATCGTAAAAAAGATCTAATTTCTCTGACCGGACAGCATTATTTCGGATTTGAGACGTCCGGATTCCAGTTCCCTTTTTTGGGTCATCTGGTAATGATTCCCTATCCCATTCCGCTATTTTCGGATTCGGGTACTCTCCAGTAAGATCTCCACCCGCTTTACCTGATGGATGAAAAATCATTTTAGAATCGATTTTTTCTTTTGTAATTGCACCATCACGAATGTGCGATGTTCGGATGCCTGTCCCTTTGTTTGGATCATCAGGAAAAGATATTCCATCCCATAGCGCTATCATTGGATTAGGATATACTCCGGTAAGATCTCCTCCTGCAGTTCCTGTTGGAGAAAAACTCACGTTTGCATCTATCTTTTCTTTGGTTATTGCACCATTACGAATATGAGAGGTTCTTATACCTGTTCCACTATTAGGATCATTAGGCATTGATTTTCCATCCCACTGCGCAATTTTCGGATTGGGGTATTCTCCAATAAGATCTCCTTTTGCTAACCCCGTCGGTGGAAACCCTACACTGGAATCTATTTTTTCGTTAGTTATGGCTCCATTACGAATGTGTGAAGTTTTAATTCCGGTACCATCATCAGCATTTGGCAATGATACGCCGTCCCATTCTGCAATTTTTGGATTTGGATACTCTCCGGTGAGATCTCCCTGTGCTTGCCCTGTTGGAGGAAATCTTATTGTTTGATCTAACTTGTTTTTTGTAATGGCACCATCGCGAATATGTGAAGTTTTAATTCCTTTACCATCATCAGCATTTGGCAATGATGCGCCGTCCCAAAGTGCGATCATATCGGAAATAATTGCACCATCTTTTATTGTCGGTTGAGGAAAAGTACCTATGAGATCACCGCCTGCATTTATTACCTCATCAGCAAGTTTTTCAAGTGTAATGGCCTTATTTGCAATTTTGGCTGAATCAATTTTTAATGACCCGATGGATAGGTTAGGTAAGGTCCCCTCAATATCTCCTTGTGCAGTTAACACACCAGATTTAATTTTTTCAAATGTAACTGCGCCATTTTTCAAGCCATTCGTTCCGATAGCAGTCCCTTTACCTTGTTCACCAGAATGATCGTGACCATTATTGTCATTGAATATCACATCTTTCTCATACATTACCTTTGCATCAAAACGTTCTTCTGAATTCTGATCAATATTAAAAATTAGACTTTCATCATTAACTTTTTTAAGAATTCCGATGGTTATCTTTTTATCCTCCATTGCCGGTATTGATTCGGTCTGAATTGTAATAGTTTCATCGGCACGATTGTTCTTATAATTAGAATCGAATAAAGAAACTTTTTCTATACGTTGATTTTCACGGAAAGAAATATTAATATACAATTTTGATGCAGAACCAAAATTCAATTCTGATGCAGGTATAAAAACACAATCTTCATTATCATTAGGAATCGTCCCAACCTTTAATGGGATAGCATGTTCATTCAGGAAGACCTCTTGTCCAGGGAATATACATAATAATTCACCACTTTTATTCACTCCAACACCGCATGTTATTTTGACCCCAATGATATCTGTTTCCTGCTTTGAAACCTTCATACCCCAAATAACACCGGGTGGAAAACGCATCAACAATTGTCTCAGTTTTTCAGAATGATACCTCTGTTCATCCTGAAAATCCTTCGCTGTCAGCGCTTGTCCCCGATAATAGAGTACACGAGAAATGCTCGTCAATTCGTCCTGTTCTGCCATTTTTATCATCCTTGTTTTTTGACTTTTGTATAGTTATCTTTTTCTTTTGGGATGTCGCTGCTGGTAATGGCGAATTCAATTTTCTCACCGCTCTCGTCAGTGACCAGCGTAATGATCGAACCCTCTTTTACAATCGGTTTTGATGTTCGAATGATTTCAAGATGCTTCTCAGTCAGTGCAGACGTTTTCAGATATTCCTTGTCAACGTTCATATGCATCTGCTGCAATAATTGTAGAGCCTCGCTTTTGCTTCGACCGATGACGCATGAAAGATCACACTCCTTTATTTCCGAACATGCTAGCAGAGTCTGACGTGCTAATTCCCATTTTTGAAGCGATAGTGCGGTCCAGGCATAATTTCTCACCCCATTCATGATAATCTTATTCTTTGTAATGACCGCATATCCGGCGCTCTCATCTTTGCGTATTAAGATATAGGCCAGTGGAATCACCATTCCTTTTGTACATTCAGGGTCAACCCCAGAACATTGAAATGATGATGATATGCATGAGCGAGAAGCATTTCTTACTTCAGGTATGGGCGGCATGGTTTCATATTCTAAGACAATGCTAACACGGAAACCTTCGCGAATCCGAGAATATTGTTTTTGAGGATCACTATCACAGGTTGCAATATACTGTGTCGAAGGATTACTTCGGCATTCTCCGAAGATAATACCGAGGCAAATTCGAGGAGTTGAATTTTCCCCTTTCATACAAGTACCGTTTTGAGAACCGTTGAGCGCACATTCACGAATCAGAAAATCGATGTGCATCGACAAATCTACTTCATACGGTCTGCAGACAATAACTTCATTGCCTTCGCAGTCAAGGGCAAATCCAGGTTGAATAACCACCTCCGAACAATCTTTGTTCGCCTTGCCCGTCGCATCTTTGGTTTCGGAAAATGGTTTAATTTCCAAACCTTGTACAATTCCTTTTCCATGAAGCCGGTTATGGAGCTTCAATTTATCCCGGAAATAGTTTTGCTCTTCTAACAGATCATCTTCTGTCAAAAGCATACCATGAAAATAGGATAGCCGTTTGAATTTAGACGCGATGGTTTTTTCAGATAGTATCTCGATTGTCATGTCTCTGTCTCCTAAGGAAGAATTCGGTAAATAAAGCCCTTGCCTGTTTCACCACTGGTCTTAGAGCCAGTGACCCATAAATAGGAACCGTCAAAACACATACGACCGATCTTAATAGTGCTCTCTGGAATGCGCAACTCATAGCCACTCTTGTTTTCCAAGGTGTGTAAATCGCATTGCCGCAGTTCTGATTCATTGTCCTGATTGAGTACCGTCCACATTACTTTCCCATCGAAAACGATCGATGAAAGAAGCCCGCGGTCATTTGTCGCGGCGATTTCTCGATATTCCATGACATCAATTTTTGAAGCACCTTCGTCGTGAACTACCCACACTGCGTTTCCATCAAATGTGATGTCAGCAGCATTGTCACCACGTAACTCAATGGGATCGTCAAAGACCGATTCACTATTATTTGGATTTCCATTCTCATCAAAATCTATATCTTCTATACGAATCCTACGGCAAATCGAACGGTTACGGTTGTCATTATAGGCGAACCATATCGATGTACCATCAAAAATCATCCCAATTATCGAAGAATAAATCCCATTTTCATCACTCGGGATGTTTATGCTGACTGTCGTATTGTTGAATGGATCAAACCGCGTGAACTGAAAAGGACTGTGTCGATACTCCTTTTTTAGAGTTTCAGACGCTGGTTTTAATGATTCTGTTTTTTTCTTCCGTCCTGATTCATCGGTCTTATACTCATCAAAATGCTGAGTGGTGATCCATAAATTCTTTCCATCAAATACTATTTCTTCGGGATTTGTCATATCAGTGAGTTCTGAAAAAGTTTCCGTTTTCAGAGTACAGATGTTTATTTTCTCCAAAGAATTATTTTCAGGCATGGTGACCCACATAAAATGGCCATCAAAGGCTATTCCATGACCATGAGACTCGGTTGGCAGATCAAAATGAGTGTACGAACCATCATCGATCCTGATGCGATGGACCTTATTGAGACCAAAATCAGTGTACCAGACAAACGTTCCATCTGTGGTTATACGAAATGGCACCTCCCCAACAGTCTCTTTCATCAGCATGGTTTTACCATTGCGATAGTTCAATCCGGGAATGGTCTGTGCCAACAATGGAACAGAACTTCTTCTATCTTCTCCGACCGCGTGAACTTTCCAAAGTTCTGAAATCAAGCAGTGAACAAGCCCGCCGAGATGATAATTGCTGTAGGTGACACACCGCTCACTGAAGTTGTCGACAACCCATTTTCCTTTTATATAAGAAAGTGATGCCAATGGAACTGGTTGACATGGTGTCCGCTGCGGATGGGATTCGATAATTGTGGCTTTGGGATTCCGCAAATTCTTAAAGCTATTTATCAAACAACCAAAATCATCACGAATTTCAGCTTCATCAGGTGCTTTCCAGGATGTTCTTGAAACAAGAAATTCATAGGTTTCCCGTGTCCGGCTGTATGTGCAATCGGCTTCGTTGTCGCAACAATGAGTTTCTGGTAACCGAAACGGTTCAGTGCCACATTCACGATACCGAATTGCAATATAGACTAGTTTCGGATTTGTTCCATCACGTTCTTTCAGCTGACTGCAGGGAGAAATCCTTTTCAACAGTTCCGCTACATTCAAGCCATGGTTCATGGATACCAGAATTTCATTGCCGTACTGATCAAGAGCAAATCCAGGACTCACTTCAACACATGGCGGAGATATCTCAACGGAATTCTGCGGCATGTTGATGTTTGCTTCTGAAGCACCATTTGTTGATACCGACTGCGGTTTTCCTTCGCAATTTTCGCTTGAATTCTTGATTTGTACTTTCAATCCGTGAATTACTCCCCAACCGACAGTATAACGATTCAACATCCACCGCTTCTCGTTGTAATAACGTTGTTGATCGCGGAAATCACGCTCGGTCATCATCTGACCGAAATGATAATTAAGCCTTTCTAACGGGCGCTCTATCCCGCACTCACTTGATTTTTTTCCATGAAACATGTAGTCCTCCGGTTACTATAACTAGTGTAAAATAAAATCCGTTGCCAAGGTCGAACGCGCTCCGTAAAGCCCATGGAGAGTATGACGCGTTCCAAGAATAGTATTGATACCTAATGAACTGACCTCCCCTATTTTCATCGGTTCATATGCATGAGCGAGACGTGAATCGATTTCCACTGATACGTTGCCGATTTTCGCAGCAACCTCTCCACCCAGGTGCAAGCGATACCGTGTTTGTGCAGGCTTTTCATTCTCAATAATGCGCAAAAGACATGATCGTTGCATCGGTGTCATATCCGCTCCATCAATCATAATTGTAAAATCATATGCATCGTGAAGGAACGGTTTTTCCGGCGGCTCTTCACTCTCTATTAAAGCGAAGTTTCCAATCGTTGAACTTTCCTCTATCACCAATGGTTTGGTAAACTTGAGCCCCACAACTGAACTCATTCCCACGCGGATATCCGCACCTAGAACCATCGGACGTTGATAACGGAAATGCTCTATAATCTGTATTGATTTATCTGTATAAAGGTAGATAATCTCGCTCATTACTGCAATCGTGCCGCGCTTCTGAAATAAGGAATATGCACTTGAAAGGAACTTTCTAAAGCGTTTTTCGGGCCAATGCTGGTCTTGAATAATCCCAAACCAAGAAGATAACCACGGGAGGAATTCAGAAGGAGCACTAACAGGATCGAGAAGTCTTGTGACCGTTCCGATCCGTTCTTCCAACCCCATGTTGAACGCTTCAAAAAGAGCAAGAAAACGATTCATCAGCTCTGTTCCAATCGGATCGTTTTTATATACTGCTGGAAGATAACGAAGATAAGTAGCGGAAGGAAAGAGAATGCGTATCCGGCGAAGCGTGGGTGTGCAATCACCGTTTCCTTGAAATCGGATTCTCAAGGCTAAATAACGCCCTATAATATGAGAAAGGAGGCAATCAGGAGCTGTCATCCCATCTCCATCTAAATCAAATGCCGTTTTCCATAGGGTTTGATCTATTAACCATGGATCGCCAAGGTGTCTTTCAGAAGAGATATAATCGATGCCGATGTGTGTTCCGGAACATAAATCAGCATCAGCAATAATGCGATGCCATGCAGTTTGCGGGAAACCACTGTCAAATATCCGTGAAAAGAAATAACCTTCTCGAACATACCCTTGATGACCATTGACTGCCACAACTCCCCGATCAGCACATTCAGCATAGAGAGTACCATCTTTACCGGCGATTATCCTTCTGCAGTTACCGTATGGATTATTAAAATTTCCGGTGTATTCTCCTCTGTTGTTCCAGATATGAAAGAGTAATTCCGTATTTTTACCACATTCCCCTATAAATATTGATTTATTATAGTCAAGAGCCAATCCCAAAACCTTCCGACCATGGCGAACAAACTTTTCGAAATTTACGACAATATGCCATTCATCATCCGGTCCTGGATGTTTTTTAAAGACTGTATTATTTCCTCGATCTAACACATACAGATCATCGGACTGATCGAGAAAAAGACTCACTGGATCATGAAAGCATGAGGCACCCATGATCGCAGCGCTATGGCCTCGCTGACTGATTCTGATAAGCCTTGAGGAGTGAATATCCAAAACATACAAATCGCCGAAAGAATCGATAACACAATCCCATGGTGTAAATTTTCCCCCTTGTCCTTGAATACCCAAACAGCGAAGACTGTTGCTAGTGATTATACAGCTGATCTGTAATGAGTCACGGAAAAAGCATTGAATGCGGCTATTCCCACAGTCGGATATGGCTATAAATTGTTTACTCACTGCGATGGCGCAAAAATTGCCATGATAGAATTTTTGTTTGCCTTCCTGGACAACATAATGATTAGTCAGGGCGATTATTCCAGCATCTGGTACCGATATCATCAACTTTTGAAAATCAGGATCATCCATGGTACTGAATTGAAATGTGCATGCATCGCGACCGAATCCGCCGATGCAGGGAATTTTATCACGTGCTGTATCTTTATAGTTTTGTCTGTATATATGCCCACTGGCCCCGTCAAGCACATAGATATCACCGAGACTATCAACCGTTACACCTGCGCACGTTGCAAATGGTCCGCTCTCAGCAATAGGATATCCCGAGGTCAGTGTAATTCTACCCTGTGAATCAACGGTAACCGCTGCATTCCGCCCCTTTGTAAGAATATCGGACGGATTTATGACAAAATATTGAAACTCGTTTTTTTCCATAGTATCACTCTGCTGTAATCTCAATAGTATGAACCGAAGGATAAACAATACCGATTTTAGGAATTTTAATACTGTCTGTTTTCCACCCCTGAAGTGGTTGAGACAGGTTCATACTCTTTACGCATGTAACCCCTTCAACACGCTGCAGGACCGCGATGATATCCGTAGCAAATACGGCACGGCCTATCGGCCACCCCTTGCCGTCAGGTCCGCCTTTAATGGGACACAAGAAACTGTTCAGGGCAGTCTCGGCATTCGATTTGACCAAATCGGATTTCATTCGTTGCTGAATGCGTAGTTGCGCTGACACTGAGATTGGGATGAATTTCGGACCGATAACATGCAGATCAGTGGTAATCAACCGCCTTGAATCCAAGTAATGCTCGATTCTCTTTAAAAATCCGGGACTCGGTCGAGGCACCATGCGATTATCCCGAGAAAATGGTATGACCACCAGTGTCACTGTCGATGGCATAGGGATGGTGCAAAAAAGCGGGTGATAGCCGAAAAGCACATAAACGGTTTGAAGCCGCACTCCCGGTGCCTGCACAACCAATCTTTCGATGTCTTCTTTGCTCAGAACCCTGGTAGATTGTTTCCGGTCGCGTCGGACCCGATTCAATGCCTGGTCAACAGTTTCAACCTCGCAGCCTCCCTGAGATTCGGTGTAGTTGACAAGTGAAATATCGCCAATATTGCTGTTTTCTATTCGTGTGAGCAGGCCCGCGGCGACATTGCCCTGAATGCCGCCGCCAGCTCTGTACTTTTCTACGAGTATATTCTTTTGTCCGCTCGGTGGAATTGATCCATATTCGCCATCACCGAATCGAATTGTGGCTGACCTGTAATCGACACAATAGTGCAGATCTGTCGGTTCAGATCCGTCGAAATCATCCACCTCAGTCCATTCTTTACCCTCAATTCGTATCGTAACTGTTTTCTGAAGAATCGGTGCGTTTTTCAGGGTGATTGTCTGAACTGGAAGACCTGTACTGTCATACGTTTCGCCTTTCCAGGTCCTTCCATGGGTTGTGGATACGGTATTAAGCAAAATCGATTGAATTCGAGGCAGAATCTCAAACCGTTCTTCCTGTGTGTAACCTGGCGTAACGGTAATCCAGAAGAAAGCATCAGTAACCGGAGCGGTTGAATGTCCTGGAATATCTCTGAGAAATGAAGGTTTGCCGTTTCCGACTCCTGTTACTGTAATGAAACCGCTCTGCAATAATCCTGCGGTTGTATCAGCAACAATATCCAATGGCTGCCAAGATTCCCCATTCCACACTCTCCAGAGCAGGTTCACCGACGCAATGAACTCATTGATACGAGTGCACGGTGTACACGATGGAAGACCTTTTTCATTGAGATTAAATCTGAAACGGAGTTGATTTTCAAGAAAAGCGGCAGATAGTCCGATGTAGAGTTTTCCCTGCTGAGTATCTGATTCAAAAAAAGGCTCAAAATAATCATTCTGGGATAGTCCGGTGATTACGACTTCATTCCAGGTTCCTTTCTTATTATACAAAATTTTTGAAATTGATGCGGTAGTTACGGTCACCGCTTCGTCGGTTTCAAAGGCCTCATAGAAACCGGTCAACGAATCCTTTGCGGAAACAACAGTTCCCGCCTCGATAATCTTTGATTGTTCGCTTTTGTCAATTGTAAAAGTGACCTGAGTCACTGAAGGGACAGCTGTCTTTGGTGCTGTTTGCAATAATTTTAGAAACTTAATTTTATGATCATCAGTGATGCGATCCGTCCGGTAGATTTGCATTTCTGCAAGCCAGGCGAAGATATCGATCAATGCCATACCAGGATCGCTCAAATTATGATTAGTCCATTGAGGAGCATAGCGAGGAATCCGTGATCGAGCCTCCTGAAAAAACGCTTCGAATGATCTATCGTCCAACATTGGAATTGGTAAAGACATGGATTCTCCTGGTGATAGTCCTACAATTGTATTTCAATTTTTAAAACACTCTGATTGCAGCTGGTCTGAAGCAGTAGACGCTGCGGATTCAGCCAACATCAAATTAATAACATGAGAATCAGACACAACTAACGCATTCGGTGGAATAGCTATATCATCGATATACAAAACGTTATCGGCATATATTTTACAACTTACGGTATGGTCAACTTTGGCACTATGTTCCAACAGCGAAATGATAGTGGAGAAACAGACTTTTTCACCAAATTCCCATCCGCTTCTTGAAGGTCCACCCATGATCGGGTCAAGATAGGTATTCAAGACATCCAAGATGTTTTTTTCCACTTCAGCTGCCTCATCGGATTTCTTGGGCACCACAACCGCTTCAACCCTGACCTTGACATATACTGGAGACCGGATTGAAAAACGTCTCTCGAAAGCAATCGTTCCGACACATGCTTGTTCCAGCCCGTTTCTAACTATATTAATAAGTTCCTGTTTCAGTTCCGGAGGACGTTTGGATGTAACCGGTACAACCAAGATTGTAATCCAGCCGGGATTAGGCATATCTTCATCGTCGATATTGGGAAGACAGCGAGCTCGCGCTACGGCTCGGGATGCAATACGGGCAATACGCTCGAAATCATGGGTGGTTACCGCACGATTCTGATGCTGTAAACTTTCGGCTCCGCGCACAAGAGCTTGCTCCAACGTTTCAGTTTCAGTTCCTCCTTCAGCAGAAAAAGGATTCTTTACACCGCTGAGAAAAGATATCGTTGTTTTCAAGGTTGACACCGAGCCTGGTACAACATTTCCAGCAGCTCCTCCACCGTAACGATAGGTTATCCGGATATTCGAGGTGCCTCGGGGAGGAATCATGCCTTTCTTCCCATCGCCGAATAGAATCTCGCCGGTTCTTTTATCAACCATGTAATGCCTGTCATCAGGACCGGTTTCATCAAAATCATCTACCCGATGCCACTGTATCCATACCTGTCCATCCCAGGGACCTTTATCTGTTATTTTAGTGTACGCTTTTTCCCCTTCTTCAATTCTAATTTTCTCCAAAACCTCTTCTTCAGGCATCGATGGTTCACGTACTATAACTCTTGGTTCAATGATTGGGGATCGCAAAGTTATGAATTTCTGGTTTGCTAATCCATTGCTAGCTCCTAATGGTTCATCTTTAACCAAACTGCTCTGGATCGCTTCGACAGCATTGAAGTATACTCCTTTGAAAGCAAGGTTTTCCGGAAAATCTCCTTCAATAGATACTGCTTTTAACCAGAAACGGGACAAACCGAACAATTCCTTCTGGACAAAATCACGTCTTCCGAAAAATTCTATGGTTCCATTGACTCGAAATCCTTTTGTTTGGTCATCGATAATCAGATCTTCCCACTCTTCTCCATCCCAATAAGACCATGCCACTTTTGCACTCTCCTGTGCGCTATACTCCTGCTTCAAATAAAAAAATATCCGCAGAGGCCCACCGTATAATTGCTTATCAAAACCAAGGAATAGAGTGTCCTTTTTCTCTGGCAAAATTTCAAACGGCAGGAAAGGCCTGTTTCCATATTGATTTCTTACTGTTAGATCAGAGTATCCGCCATTATTCAGACTTATGCTCTGTTGAGGATTTTCAGGAGAGGTTTCATAGTTGATTACTATGCTATTGATAATTGGATAATAGACAGATGATTCAACAGGTTGTTTTATCATCGTAGTAAATTCATTTCCATTAGAATCTTTTGTGGTAATCAAAACAGTTTCTATTTTAAACGGTTTGCCGAAATCTCCTGAAAGGATACGACCTCGAATCCAATATTTTTCCTCTCCGTTTACTTTTGTCTTTGCTAAATCGCTTGGACAGACAAAGTGTAATTTATTCTCCTGCCATGTGGAATCTATTGAATAATTAGTAAATCCTTTTGTTTGATCTAGTGCATTTAATCTTCGCCAAGTTTTCACTTCTCCATTCCAATATTCCCATACTATAATTACTTTTGGTATTTTATTTAACACTGGAAACCCATTCAAATGGTACTTGAAATCAACAGTTATCTTCGCATTTTTTTTTGAAAATGCTTCATCATTCGCCATATAAAAAATATCATCCGTGTGCGGAATAGAACTAAAAGGAATGATATGGGGTACCAAATAGGCAATATCGTCATTAGTTTCATCTTCATAATAATTTCTCGTAAATTCATATTGAGGATTATAGATGCTATGATTTGTTAATCCAACAGTGACAATCGTATTATCTTGTTCTGTTGAAATAATTGAAAAGTTAAAAATAATCGGCGATTTGCTGTTTGGTAAATTGAAATAAATAAATCGTCCTTCAGGGAGATCTGGTTTGCCACTAAATGCAAAACGAACCTTAGATATTGGATATTTTGATCGAATCGCAGTGAGCAAGTTTCCAATCATGTACTCTTTTAAATATTTTAAAATCCCAGCTTCCTTAAAAGTAACCTCTATTTTATTTTCTCCTTTCATTTGTGCATCTTCATTGAGTGTATAAATTAAACCATTTTCGAACTTAATCTTATCTTCATCTTTAAGATTATCTTTATCCGTCAATATATCCTTACCGATCATTCGAAGCACAAAACTGGGTTGCCCTTCACTATCTTCTTTAACCTCTTCGATTAGTATTTTTCCAACATCAATCCCTTTTAATTGAACAGCTTTAATTCCGACATCGATAGGATAATTATTGTAAAAGAGCATATCTGGCTCGTTCCGATATTCAGGGTCGGATTGGACGCTCAGTTGTATCAATTCGATCTCAGGCAGACTCACCGGTAAAGCGTTTGTCAATTTAATTGCCGATCTGCAGCGAATCCATCTTTTTTTAAATTTATTGACAGGAACAGCATATATTTCACCAACATATGCTTTCTTAATCGTCATTTTTCCGCTGTTTACAAGCATTTTCGTTTCATCATAGGAGATATTTCCCAAACTGCACCATATCGATCCGTTAAAATATTCCCATTCGAACCATGGTGAGTTCGTATCGGTGACATTCTTTTGCGCTCCCAAAGTCAAATTAAAATGCACATTAATCTGAGCATTTTTCGATATATTTAAAAGGTCTTCATGAGCTATGTATATGCTATGCTCTTGCAGATCAGTTCCTTCGAATGGAACGACATCAGTGATATTTTTTTTGTCGAAGGTATGCTTGAAAATCGAATCTTCGATTGCATTGATAGAGACGATCTCTAACAAATTCGAAGGACTGACTGCAATATCATTCAGCGTTTGGAAAGGCGCCTCCTTCTCCTTTCCAGCAGGATCAGTGCCTTTTCCGGCAATTTCACTGCCGGCTGGAACGATTGCATTGTCAGGAGCACCGGTAACGAGGGAAAAAGACACCCAGGTTCGGGCGGGTTGGGCAGGCAGGAG
>JAFGJC010000476.1 GCA_016929305.1 candidate division CSSED10-310 bacterium
CGGCATGATCCGACTCCCATGGATATCCGCGTTTCTGAGTGGTTACGAGCAAGGAATCTATATGATGTGGTGATCGCTGTTAAAGCGGACAAGTTGAGCAAGACCCGCCAACAGCAGCAACGGCATAATATTATGACCGCACTTGAATTGGAGGCATCTTTTCCGATTATTGTTTGTTCTTCACGGTCGCGGTTGGGTAGAGAAGAGATTTGGTATCACATCAACACTCATATTGAAGAAGAAATTTCAACGGACACGATTCATTAGTGCAGCGGCATAACCCGCGCCAAAACCGTTATCGATATTGACGACGGTAACGCCTGAGGCACATGAGTTCAGCATGCATAAAAGAGGTGTCAGACCTTGGAATTGAGTTCCATATCCGACAGACGTCGGAACGCCGATCACGGGACAGGAGACCAGTCCGCCGATGACACTGGGCAGCGCACCTTCCATTCCAGCGACAGCAATAATGACTTCGGCATTCAGAAGCAACTCTCGATATGCAACAAGCCGATGAAGCCCTGCAACGCCAACGTCGTATAATCTATGGGTTTTGTTTCCCATAAATTCGGCTGTTACCGCAGCCTCTTCAGCAACAGGAATATCGGAGGTTCCGGCAGCGGCGATCACGATATCACCTCTTCCCACCTGCTCATTTGACAGCCGCCATGTGGCACATCTTGCCTCCGGATGATACTTCAATTGAGGTAGATCTTTGTGAACAATATCAAAACATTCCTGTGCTAATCGTGTGATTAAAATGGCCTGCTTCGATTCATAAAGTTTAGCGGCAATGGCTAGAATTTGATCAGCGGTTTTCCCGGAACCGAAAATAACTTCAGGAAAACCTTTTCGGTGCTGCCGGTGCAAATCGACTTTTGCAAAACCGATATCGGAAAACAAAAGCGAAGACAGCTTTTTTTCCGCGGTTTCCAGCGAGACATCACCATCTTTCAATGCATTGAGTATTTTTCGAATGGCGTCGTATGTCATTGGCGTCGATTTCTATATTCCGCAAGAGATACGGTATTTTCCATCAGCATGGCCACTGTCATCGGACCGACTCCGCCGGGTACGGGCGTGTACCAGGATGCCACAGAACGAACATCATTGGGATGCACATCTCCGATGAGTGCATGGCCTTTCTGTTCGAGACTGTCTTTAATGGGTGATTCCGGCTGAAACCAGCACGAATCCGCATCAACCGAATCAATCCTGTTCATCCCTACATCGATAACGACAGCGCCAGGTTTTATGAAATCACTCGTTACAAATGCTGGTTTTCCGATCGCAGCCACAAGGATATCTGCTGTTCGGCACAGATTCGAAAGATTTTTGGTTTTGGAATGAGCAATAGTGATGGTGGCATTTACGTGCAGAAGTAATGCCGCCATAGGTTTTCCCACAATATTGCTTCTGCCGATAACAATAGCATGTTTCCCCTCAATGGGAATGTTGTAAGATCTCAGAAGTTCCATAATCCCGGCGGGCGTACACGGAGCGATCACGCCGGTTTTTGTCCATAATCTTCCGATATTTTCAGGATGAAAACAATCTACATCTTTAATCGGGTCTATTGCAAGGAGAACGGTATTGCTGTCGATGTGAGGGGGCAATGGAAGTTGAACAAGTATGGCATCACACCGGGAATCATCGTTAAGTGTCCTGATTATTTCCAGCAGTTCCTTCTGAGAAATGGTATCCGGCAGTGTATGCAGCTCAAAATCGATACCGATCTTACTACTCAATTTATGTTTACTCCTGACATAAACAGCCGATGCGGGATCGTCACCGACAAGAATCACAGCAAGTTTTGGCACTCGGTTTTCCCGGCTGGCAAAGCTATGAACTCTCTGCTGAATTCTCTGCGTAAGCTGTTTGGCAGTTTCTTTTCCGGATAAACATTTTGCTTCCATGAATTCAACTCCTATAAGATATTGAGAAAACTAAGATTATCAGGGGCTTGAGAAAGGGTCAAGGGTTGACATTTGGTTGCGGGAGGTGATATGAAAACCCTTTGTTTTTAGTGTGATTCAATCAATACACCGCTGGATTGATTTTTAGTAATTGGCAAGGAGCTTGATATGAATGCTATGAGTGCCGTTTCAAACGATCAGACTGCTACGAATTCAAAGGGAGCTAGCATGATACGCCTTGACTGGCAGACAGCTCTGTGGATTGCATTGTTTATTTTTGTGATTTTCACTCGGTTTCATCATCTGGGCGACAAACCGTTTCATCATGATGAAGGTTTATATGCAAAGTATATCTGGAATTTTCATGTGGGCATGGGATACAAGTACGACCCGATGCAACATGGACCGTTTATGTTCCATACCCAGCAACTCGCCCTTTTTCTTTTTGGAATAACAAATTATACCATTCGCATTCTTCCGGCATCGATGGGTCTGTTCCTTGTGTTATCGCTTTATCTCATGAGGAAACGTTTTGATTCGGGCGTGACACTGCTTGCCGGATGGTTGTATGCCATCAATCCCGTCTTTATGTACTTCCAGCGGTTTCTGCGACATGACCCATTATTCTCATTTTTTTCGATTTTAATTCTTTTAGCGCTTGTTCTATGGATCAAGGACAGGAAACCATGGCAGGCATATTTATGTGCTATATCTATTTGTGTACTCTACTGTATCAAAGAGAATGCGTTCGTTAATTTGCTGATATTAGCCACATTTGCCGTTCTAAAGGTTGTTGTCGATTTTTTTGAAAATCTGGTCAATGTAATGATGGGCAAAAAAGATGTTAAATGGGTGGGATTACGATCAATCCCAAATAACTTGAATAATTATCCAATGCTTTCAAAAGCGTTTCTTTTCCTGACGCTCTGGGGTATTACATTTATCATTTACGCCGTTGGAAATCAGGTTTTAAAAGGTTCCTTTGCCAACTGGGACAAGACCGTAAAAATTTATTGGTACCTTGCATTTGCTGTTTATGCTCTGTTTGTGGGATTTTTACTGTTCATGGGTGAATATCTTCGATGGAACAAAGAAAAACCGTCTTTCTTGGGTTTGAAACGGGGATTTTATTTCGACAGTCATGTCTTTACCCTGTGCGTGCTTATTTTTACCACAGGATTTATCCTGCTGTACACGACATTCCTGACAAACCGGTCCGGGTTTTGGGGCGGAATTTATGAATGGTATACCTATTGGCTTCATCAGCACAGCATTGCCCGGATTCGGGGACCATTTCATTATTATCATCATCAGTTGTTGATTTATGCATTCATTCCACTCACGGTAGTTATGATCGGATTGATCAATCGTGCGATTCGAAAAGCCGGATATATCGCAGCTCCCATGTTTGTTATTTTATGGATTATCGGTTTACTGGCAGCCCGTGTGTTTCAGAAACCATGGCCTTTGACCAATTCCGATCTTTTCACCAATGAACATCTCGTGTTTGCGCTTGGGTTCCTGGTTGCAGGTACATTCTGTACGGTTACATATCTCCGGGAACGGTTATATCTTAAGGCATTTCTGACCTGGTGGTCGTTATTGGCCTATCTGATGTATTCGTATCTTCAGGAAAAAGTGCCCTGGTTGACCATGCACATCGTAACACCGTTAATTTTCCTGGCGGCTATCTATCTTGTCGAAATATTCAGGAACAAGGAATTGCTATGGCGCCGGAATGCGATGATCGCTGCGTTCACCGTGATGGCGCTCTATTCAAGCCATACAGCTATACGCTTATGCTGGCATCACGAAGCTGATCCTACGGAGCAGATGGTATATGTCCAGACAACTTACGAAATTCCCATGTTGCTGAAGGAATTGGACGAAATGGCATTTTGGTACACTCAGGACTCCCAGAAGGAGAGAGAAATCCCCCGCACTCTGGGTCAATATGAGGAGCGGGATCTGCCCATCGTGATCGACGGTCATGCCACATGGCCTTTGTACTGGTATCTGCGTGATTGGGAAAATGTTACCTATGGTAAAAATGTCAATCCTGATAAACATATTGTAGTAATATGCAATTTCGAAGACAGACATACCATTTATAAGAAACTGGATGAACGTTTCATTGCCAGAAAGTACGGCTTGCGTGCCTGGTATTTGCCGAAACGATCCGATCTTGTGGAAGATAATTTCAAAAAAACTTTCCGGAATGCCTGGCGATGGCTGCTTTTGAGGGAGCGGTTCAAACCAACCCTGTATGGAACTCAGGATATTTGCGTATTTGTCCGGGAAGATATGGCGAAATTTCTGCACGGAATCGATTTGGGCGATGAACCTGCCAAACCTGAACCCCGAAGAGTGACACCAAAGGAGGAGAAAGAGATCGAATTTAAAATTTCTCAGAAATTCGGTCGATTTGGCACCGCCGACGGACTATTCAATTATCCGAAGGATATTGCCATTGACAGTAGTGGCAACATTTTTGTTGCCGACAGTGTCAATGGTCGCGTCCAGAAATTCGATAAAAACGGTAAGTTTCTGACTGCTTGGGGTAAACACGGCGAAGCTGCCGGGGATTTTGGCAAAATCGGTCAGGTTTATGGACCCATCGGATTGGGTCTGGATAAACAGGATAATGTTTACGTTGCTGACACATGGAATCATCGGATACAAAAATTCGACAATAATGGTAAATTCATGTTCACGTTCGGGGATTCCTCCGTATTCTGGGCACCCAAAGATGTCGTTGTCGATGCGGAAGGAAATATTTATGTTGTCAATACCGGTATGCATAAAATTCAGAAATTCAACCGGAACGGTCAACAGATCTGGGCTGTCGGTTCAAAAGGTAATGGATCGGTGCAGTTTGATGAACCGGTCGGTATTGCCATGGACAGTCTGGGAAGGCTGTTTGTTGCCGATACAATCAATCAGAGAATCAGCATATACGATAAAGATGGGCACCTGTTGAAGCAGTTTTCGGTGTTCGGATGGGAAGATCAATATTCAGAACCTTATATTGGTCTTGATCAGGAGAACAACCGGGTTTTTGCTACGGATTCCCGTCACAATCGTATACAGATCTTCGATATGCAGGGTGAGTTTATTGGATTCTGGGAACCCTCTGACAGCAGCGATGCTTTCAAACAGCCGATCGGTATCACCGTCAGTGAAGACAACATTTATGTTGTTGACAGTCTGAATCACCGAGTTGAAATATTCGATAAAACAAGCATTTAAATCCAGATCATGCAGGATAAGATAGTGATTGTATTTATGCCAACTCGAAATCAAAAAAGGAACCGGTCGTCATGATGGCATTTATCAGTGATTTTGCCAATATATTAGCAGCTTTCGGAACCGCTTTAATTGAGATACTTCCCTGGTGGGTGGCAATGGTCCTATTGGGACTGATTGCATTTCCCCTCGCCCGCAGGTTTTTTAAGTCCTTTCCCGATGAAGGATACATTTTCGCCAAGGGTTTGGGGCTGAGCCTTGCGTGTTTTATCAACTGGTGGATGTGTCATCTTTTACGATTCAGCATACTGTCCGTTCTGGTGTCAATTCTATTGGTCGCTGCCGCTTCAGTCCTGTTGAATCTCAAGAATTTCAAAGCCATCGGTGAGTTTTTTAAACAGCGCATGCGGCTGGTCATTGTCACGGAAATGATTTTTCTGGGTTCTTTTCTGCTGTTCGCTTTCATCCGAATGAACAACCCCGACATTGCATCTACGGAAAAGCTACCCGATTTTGCATTTCTTAACGGAATTGTCACCAGCGATCACTTTCCTCCCAAGGATCCCTGGTATGCCGGAAGCACCATCAACTATTTCTACTACGGGCACTATCAGATTGGATTTTTAACGAAATTATCCGGAATACCCACCGAATACACCTACAACCTCGGTATTGCGTTCTTGTTTGCCATGACTCTTCTGGCGGCTTTCGGCGTGACCTATGCACTGACACGAAAACTATCATATGGATTCCTCGGCGGATTGTTCGTTGCATTTATCGGGAATCTGGACGCGTTTTTCCAGTTTGCGGATAAAGTTCTGTTTGGAGCGGAGAAGTTTTATCCGTTCAACTGGTTTAACTGGTGGATGAGTTCCCGGGTCATTGTTCGGGAGGGTGTCGATGTCACCATCAACGAGTTTCCGTTTTGGAGCTATATTCTGGGTGATCTTCATGCGCATGTAAATGTTGTACCGTTCTCAATCCTGGCGATGGCTGTTATGCTGGAATTATTCCGGAGTGCTTCCACCGGTTGGGGATTGCTCTCACGTAACGACTATTTCTACCGCATGATCATCGCTGCAATTGCTTTGGGTGTCATTCCGGCAGCGAATACCTGGGACACACCAACCTATTTCGGTTTTATGGTTATGGCGCTGGTGTTCGGCCGGCAGTTTGCTTTAAAAGGCACGAGCTCGACCTATTTCGGTTTTCTGCTGACACCATTTAAAGAAATTTATTATAAAATTGCAGCATTGGCAGTACCCAAAGACAGTACCAAAAAACATCCTCTTGCCAGAACATCATGGATTGAATGGGTCGAAAGCATGTCATCCGTGATTTTCGTAATAATGACCGCAGTTCTCATGTATATACCATTTCACATCTTCTTCCGCCCCAAAGGAACTCAGGGTATACGAGTTGTCAATCCCATTCAGTGGACACTTGCTGATGATTTCATCACCATATATGGATTTTTCTTTTCATGCTTCATCGTTTTTCTGGGCGGTTTGTTCTTGAGCAGAAGAACCGCGTTTTCAGAAAGATTGCGCCCCATTTTCGCGCTTTTCATGGTCAATATTTACCTTTTTTCGTTTGTTGTTTTTGGAACTTTCATGCTGTCTCTCTGTTTTACCATGCTTATTTTTATGATGTTTATCCCTTTCAAGAGTGAGGAGAAGGATTCCAAAGAAACGTTTTTCGTACTTTTTATGGTGACGATCGTGCTTTTAATTCTTATCGGATGCGAATTTTTCTATCTCAAGGATGCATATGGTGGTGGCTTGGAGCGTCAGAACACCATCTTCAAGTTTTACTATCAGGCATGGATTTTCTGCGGGATTGCTTCAGCATATGCTGTTTACTGGTATCGCAAAAATACTGATAAATTCGATTTCCGAGCCGGATCGATCCTGATGTTTTTATTTATCCTGACGCTGGGATTTCCGATTTTCGGTACGACGGTCAAGTGCAATCACTTTGCGTCCTTAAACGAAAAATCCGCAAATCCCTATAGTAAATATACCATGGAAGGCATTTATTACATGTCCTGGCGGTATAAGGGTGATTATCAGACGATTCAATATCTCAAAAAACATGCGCAACCGAATGACCGGGTTTTGGAAGCTACCGGCCCTGCATTTTCGCACTACAGCCGGATATCCGCATCCACAGGGCTCAGCACAATTGTCGGCTGGGCAAATCACGAAAACATCTGGCGTGACGGGACATGGGCGAAAGTGAACAAGCGAGTTCAGGATGTTAAGGAAATTTATTCGACCCACAGTGTGCAGCGAGCACGCGAATTACTGGATGAATATAAAATCAACTATGTATTGGTAGGTATACTGGAGCGGGAACAGTACAAGGATGCGGATTTCTTGAAGTTCGGCACGTTCATGGAAAAACTGCTGGAATTGACGGATTCTGATAATCAGACAACGTATCTCTATAAATACACAAGTGATTTTTAATTTCGGGAGGAACAGCCGATGGCGTCAACAGAGGTGCCGGAGATTATAAAACCGCCCAAAAAGAGAAACTGGCTGCTGATCTTGATCTTTCTGATCGGACTGGGTTTGCGATTGTACGGTATTCAATGGGGTATACCCCATTTTTTTCATCCTGATGAACGCCAAATAATGTTCAAAACAACGGATATCAACAAACACGACCTAAACCCGCATTTTTTTGCATATGGTTCATTTCCAATCTATCTGTTGAAAGGGGTTGTGATCGGCCTGGACGAAAGCAATAAACTCCTGCGAACCTGGATCAATCAAATCGATCTTTCGGAATCCACCAAACAGACACTCAACCGGTTTTTCGCTCCTGTCAACAGTTTCAAGGGAATGACATTGACGGGCCGCGCCATCTCTGCACTGCTCTCGGCGTGGACAATCATCGTTGTTTTTGCTCTGGCTAAATTGATGTACAAACCCAAAGTTGCCTACCTGTCTGCGTTTTTCTTTGCGGTCTCGGTCTTATCCATTCAACAGGCACATTTCTATGTCGTCGATGGTCCTCAGACATTTTTTATTACATGTGCCATGCTTTTCATGGTGAAAACAGCAATCGGGGAGCGGTCCAGGGATTATTATTACGCGGGATTCTTCATCGGACTCGCTATGGCGACCAAATTCAGTACAACGCCAATATATTTAGCATATTTTATGGGGCACTTTCTGTCCGTTCTCAACGGGAATCGAAAGGGAGTCCTTCCATGGATTCATTGGATTGGCGGTCTAGTGCTTTCAGTAGCTGTTATGACAGCCGGAATGCCTTTCTGGATTCTTGACCACGAAAAATGGTGGCGCGATATTCGCGAACAATCGAGAATGGTCAGCGGAGCGGCCAGATTACCATATACGATCCAGTATGAGCATACGACACCTTTCTGGTTTCTGATTAAAAATATGGTCCTTTGGTCATTGGGCTTGCCGCTGGGCGTGGCTGCATTGATCGGTTTCGCCAGACATATCAAACGCTTTTTTTCAAAATCAACTGACGTGGCGAACCGTGTGGTGTTAATGTATATCGTTCCCATTTTCATACTCAACAGTGTGTTCCAAGTTAAGTTTCTGCGGTATACCCTCCCATTGATACCATTTTTTGTTATATTTGCCGCAAAATGGCTCTATGATTTACAGAAACACAGCAGACCGGCAGTAAAATTAACCGGAAAAGTTATTACGGGTCTGGTCCTTATCGGAACCCTTCTATGGGCTATGGCTTTCATGAATATCTATCGATATCCAAATACGCGTGTAGAAGCTTCGAATTGGGTCTACAGCGAAATTCCGGACGGAGCAAATATTCTTATAGAAAGCAACTGGGATGATGCACTTCCGGTCGGAACAGACATGGGAAATCCCCGAAAATACAATTCAGATAAACTGGATATATACCGGGAACCTGATAATGAGGCGAAAGCTCGCGAAATGGCTCAAAAACTTGAATGGGCCGATATCATTATTCTCGCTTCCAAACGTCACTACGGTTCAGTATTGCGTGTACCTGACAGATATCCCGTTTCAGGAAATTTCTACAAATCACTCTTCACAGAAAAACTGGGCTTTAAATATGTACAGAGTTTCACAATGCCACCGCATTTGGGACCGATGAAATTCAGGGACGATCTGGCGGATGAAAGTTTCAGGGTTTACGAGCATCCCAAGGTTTGTATTTTCCAAAAAGAAACAGGATTTAATTCAGATCAACTGCTTCCGTATCTTATCAATCCGCCACCTGATGTCCGAGCTATATCCTACAATCAGATCCTCACAGCAGAGCCATCCCTTGATATCGGACCTTCAATCAACTTTCCGGTCATTCGCTGGCTGATCACTTTGGAAATTCTAGGCATAGTGGTTTTTCCGATGGTTTTTCTTGTCTTCAACCGGTTCAATCACAAGGGTTATCCACTCGCTAAAGTTACCGGGTTGCTGATTATTGGATACATCTGCTGGTTGCTGCCGAGTTTAAAAGTAGTACATTTCTCTCGATGTATGCTCTGGAATATTGTCGCTGTTACAGCAATTTTGAATTGGCTGATATTCCAGAAGTATAAAGTGGAAATCAAAACGTTTCTTCGAAGATTCTGGTGGTCCATTGCCGGCTATGAGATTTTATTTCTGCTGGTATTCATGCTTTTTGCACTTCTGAAAAGTTACAATCCGGATATTTATTGGAGCGAAAGTTCTATGGATTTCGGATTTATCAACTCGATTCTTAGAGCGGATACTTTCCCGCCTCTCGATCCATGGATCGAGGGAGAAACGATCAACTATTATTATTACGGCCACTATTTAGCGGCTTTCGTTACCAAACTTGCAGGAGTCGATCCGTCATATGCCTATAATTTATTTTTTGCGACCATTCCGGCCTTGGTAGCACTGGCCGTTGCGTCAATCGTTATCACTCTAACAAGACGCATGTGGGCTGGTGTTTTGGCAGTTGTATTTACAATTATCATTGGGAATTTAGATGGTGTTGCCCAAACCGCTCAAATCATGCTCACCAAATATCGAAATACAAATTACAGTCACTGGGCTGTATGGTTCCATGATTTTGTCGACGGTGAAAAATTCCAGTTATCCAATAAATTTACAACATTCATGAACTTTTCGGATTATAGTTTGAATCTTGGAAGATCCGACAATCATTTTCGTTTTTTCCGGTCAGCTCATGAACTCATTCAGCCCACTGTGCATGAATTTCCGTTCTGGAGTTATAATTTTATGGATTTGCATGCACATACCATTGCTACATTAATCTCTTCATTTGTACTCGCATTACATCTCGTACTCTTTAATAATAAGCGGCGCGGTATGCAGGTCTTCGGATCCGGATTAACGCGTTATCTGACTTTGGGAACATTATGTATTGCTCTTGGAGCATTATTCCCCACAAATTCCTGGGATTTTCCCACACATTGCCTGGTGATATTTTTTATTTTGAATATATTGCCGGCATCAAAAAGATATGATTCGTATGATCCGAATTTGTTTCGCATCAAACCAGGTCCTGATCCGGTCCCGGAACAATCAGGTAATGTCAGGATCGATCAGGATACATCTGAAATAGCGGAGACAGGATCGATC
>JAFGJC010000477.1 GCA_016929305.1 candidate division CSSED10-310 bacterium
AACAGGTACGCTGCGGTCAAAATGCTGTTTCCCCACCTTGCCGGTGAACGCAACTTTGTCAAGAGATTCCGGGAAGAAATGCAGGCAATGTCCAAATTGAAACACCCGAATATCGTTGACATTTACGATTATGAAGAGGCTTATGAAACTTATTTTATTATTATGGAGGTAGTTGTCGGCCGCTCGTTGGATACCATGATTAAGGAAACTGGCGTTCTTGACATAGATACGTCTGTCAGTATTATCCGGCAAGTTCTAAAAGCTTTGCAGTGTGCGCACAGCAAAGGTATTTTCCACCGGGACATTAAACCGAACAATATTATGATCAATGATGCCGGTCTGGTGAAAGTCCTGGATTTCGGAATTTCGAAAATCATTGGAGGTGAAAATCTTACTCAGACTGGATTTATGGTCGGAACGCCTCAATACATCAGTCCTGAACAGGCAAAAGGTGAACCGATAACCGCAGCATCCGATCTCTATTCGGTTTCGGTGGTGCTTTTCGAAATGCTCACAGGTGAGCCGCCGTTTAAAGCAGAAACACCGGTTGCGCTGGCCATGGCGCATATCAAGGACACACCAACAAAACCCAAAAAGATCAATCCTAACGTTACCTCCGCGATGGACCGGTTCATTATGCGGGGACTTGAGAAGAATCCATCCAAAAGATTTGCGTCAGCAGAAGAAATGCTGTCAGAGCTTGACAGAATCTGTCCCGCCGAAAAGGATTTTTCCGAAAAAACTCCACGCACTCTCCAACCTGTTATATCTAAACCGGGTAAGGATCAGAAAGAACGGCTATTCAGCGATGATTCATCTCAGGAAACCATCCTTAGAGAAGACATTGATGTGCATTCTGATAAAACTCTAATGCAGCCGTCCTATGTGCCCTTCATTCAACGATGGATACTTAATATTAAATCCATGAGTTATCCACGAATGATCGGTTATTTTATTTTCTTGACGATTATTGCAGGTATATTATGGCTCAGTCTGACCTCTTCTGGCAGATCTGTTTTTCTTGATTCTTATCATTCCGTTGCGGCGATGTTTGCGGAAGAGGAAATTGTTGAAGCGGAGCCGGAAACGCGTTATTTCGCTATTCCGGAAAATGTGCCGAAGGCTTATGGTAATGTTTTTGGGATTACCTTTGAGGTAATTGGAGCTGGTGAATTTACCATGGGAGCAAAACCCGGAAGTACCGGGGCATTGGATGATTCGCCTGATCATAAAGTCTATCTGGATACCTTTCTGATCAGCCATTATGAAATCACGAACAAAGAATATGCAATGTTCATTCAGGATACCGGCTATCCTGCACCTCCCTACTGGAATAACGGAACTTATCCAGCGGGAAAACAGAATCGGCCGGTTGTACAGGTCAGTTGGTTTGACGCGAAAGCCTATTGCAACTGGTTGAGTCAAAAAACCGGGTTGTCTTTTCGGTTGCCGACGGAAGCTGAATGGGAACGCGCTGCAAATGCCGGAAAGTTTCCATGGGGTGATCGGTGGCGGACCGGTGCTGCGAATGTGCTTGAGAATGGCACAGATGAGCCGGTTGATATCGGTTCCTTCGATTCAGACAAATCACTCACAGGCGTCTATGACATGGGCGGAAACATCAGGGAGTGGACACAGGATTATTATTCTATGTCTGAGTATGCTGTTTCAAAATATCGGAATCCTTCCGGTCCTAACAACGGAAATAAACGGGTTGTCAGGGGCGGCGCATTCAATCTGACCTTTAAAGAATCACGTGTCACGCGCCGCAACAGTGCTGATCCCAGGTCACAGCGTGAAAATCTGGGATTTCGGATTGTTCTCAACCCGACTTCAGAAACGATGAGTTAGCGTTTTTTCTTTCCTGTTTTCCGTACGCGGATATTTTGTGTTACCCAGTTCTGCAACTCGGGATCACCGAGATATCCTGTCACAAAATTGTACCCGCAATTGGAACAGACCTTTTCCCGGGATGAAATTTTTGCCAGACACATCGGACAGGTTTTCTGTGTTCTAAATATCATGTAAATTGACGCAAAGATACCGCCAATGCCACCTAAAAGAACAATAAGGGGTAGCAATCCCGCAAAAAGACCGGAACTTTCTGTCGATTCCTGATCGTCGGCTATGTTGGGAGGCGAGTAGTCAATCTGCTTGCTGCTGGTAAATGATGTTGACGAGGTGTCCTCGTAACCCGTGAATACCGTCAGCTTTGAAAAATCAATCGACCAGATTCCTTTGTTCTCGAGTTTTGCAATACGTTGTAATTCTTTGAAGTGAAAATGTTTCGGGTGATCCGGCATTCCCGTCAGTATTTGGGCAAGACCTTCCTCTAATAAAAGTTCGTTCAAACAACGATTGTCCGGCAAAAACACATAGGCAGCATACCATTCTGTGGCTTTGGGAAGCGAATAGGGAAATTCAAGACCGATCGACTGATTGGCTACGAGATTTTTCGTGAGTTGAAGCGCTTCACGAGCTAATCTCTGCCGGTCAGTATTGATGCTGTCAACCCAGCCGAAATCAAAAGGTTCATAACATTTAACACCGGCTAATTTTATAATACGGCCATCTTTCAGCAGAAGAGTGTCTCCCGAGATAACTTTGGATACTTCGGTAACTTCTTTATGCAGACCGGTTGCCGTTGGCAGGGGAGAGGGTTCCTGAGAATATAAGAGTGGCACTGCCATAAAGATCAAGCAAAATGCGCCAAAGCAATAAAATTGAAAACGTCTTGCCAAATGCTTACCTCTTACCCCCTATTGATAACAGAATTCAACGATATCCAGATTCCCTACCAGATCAAATGTACCGGGTTCAAACATTGCTGCATAGAAGAATAATCCCGATCCAGCTCCCGCTGAAGGCCAATCAAACTGCATGATTATCTCATTGTATATATCGCTTGCCGGAAGATTGATATTGTTAAATGCAAGATTTTCAGTCCAGGCAGGATAAAAATAATAATATCCATAAACAGCCAGCAGAATATAGAGATCAACGGATTTAGCTGTGGCTGGGTTTGTGATATCGATTTGCAGATCAAAGAAATCACCGGCAACGAAACAATCAGGGGCTTCTTTTGACAATGAAAGATCCAGACTCGGCTCGTTTGCTCCCGTTACATGAATAATCACTGAGTCGTCTTTTGTCTGCATCTCATCATCTGTAACCGTTAACACAGCGGTATAATCACCAGGATTTGTATATGTATGAACCGGGTTCTGTTCCGTACTTTGGGATCCGTCACCGAAATTCCATTTGAAGGTCACCGTTCCTCCATCCGGATCATTTCCGATGCCTTCGAAATGAACAGTCAGCGGTGCAGGACCGGAAGAGGGTTCCGCTCGAGCATCTGCGTATGGCGGTTCACCTGCTTCACCTGAGTTCGTATCAGGGTGCCAGCCACTTTCAGGAACACCGTCACCGTTTGAGTCGAAGTTTAGCGTATAGAGAGTATCCAAAGTATCATAGGAACCGTCGCCATCGGGTTCAACGGATTGTTGAGGCATGGCATCAGCACCATCCCAACCTCTAAAACCCGTCAGGACACAGACAAATCCACCGGTGGCATTTGCCGGAAACGATCCCGAATACAACACGGTCCACGGAATGGCAATTTCATACATTCCGGATCCCAGGTTGATTTCCCATTGTATCTGAGGGTTACTGGTCCATTCATCATGTGAGTTGTCATCAAAAATACGGAAGATGCCCGGTGTTGAATCTCCAGAGCAGTTCACGGAAAAATTTGCTAGCCAGCCATTCGTATAAAAATATTTCAACCAGGCAACTGTTCCGAGATCATGTGCACCGTCGCCATATCCAAAATCCATGTAAAAAGATAAACTGTTCAATTCCTCAATCAGGAAATCTGCACCGATGTAAAGTGCGTTAGCATCCCATGTGATGTACAATCGATACAGTTCATTGAAATCCCAGGCGCAATCTGAGCTTGAATCGTTCCAGACAAGTTCGTCGTCGGCAAAATCAGATGTGTTACCATCGATGGTTATGGTGTGAGGTGTTGTTGCGTAAATACCCTGTACACATCCAAAAATAATTAAAAGACTTAAGCTGACATTTAAGATAACCTTCACGATGTATTCCTCCTGAAGATAAGTTACTGAAGAAATCCTATCATGGCTATTTACAAATCGCAAAGCCTGAAATGCGTCAATCTTCAATCTGTTTCCCGCCATTCAAATTCCCAGATATCCATTTCACCGATTATCCCGGTCATTGCCGCATTCACCATTGCAGCATAGAATCGTATTCCGGAAGCGGAGCCGGTACCGGCAGGCCAGTCAAATTCAGGCAACACCTGATAGGGTACAGTGCCTTGTTCGATATCGGTTTCCACATAATCGAAACCCGGAGGGAAATGCGTCCAGGAAGGCCAGAAATAATAATCCCCAGTGCCGATATCAAGAAATACGAATACTTTGACTCCGGAAATCAGACTGCCCGGATTAACAGTGTAAGCGGTACAATAGCAGGGATCACCGGGTATGAAGACAGTGGAAGGCATTTCAAGACGCATGCCCAGATAACCGGGGTCAGTTGGTGTTGGAGTGGGTATATTGACGGTTGGTGAGGAAACCGGTGCCGTTGGTGTTGGTGTTGGAGTTCTTTGACCGGGTGTCGGTGTCGGGGTCACACCGCCAAAACCCACTTGGTATGTGAATGCGGCATCCTGTGCCGTTAATTCATCAAGAGTTGTATTTGTGACATCATCGGAACCATATACATAGGTTGTCGCATATATACCTGGATCGCCTGTCATCGCAAGGTAATACTCAACGGTCGTTCCCGCTGAATAAGGCATGTTCGTCAATTCCGCTCTCCAATACGCATTACCGTTTTCATTGGAAGACCATTCGAACACGGCACTCAACCAGGAGGATGATGTCGATGCTTTCCAGAACAGTGTTCCTCCCCACACAACTTCCTGAGGATAGCCGCCACAATAAATATCCACATCATCGAATGCATCGGTGGGGTACAGCGGTTTCCTCATGGTTACTCCAGCAGGTTCTTCATTGATGGGTATATGCCAGACATTAAGCTTTTCCCCGCTGCCGCCAGGTGTCGATGTTGGGGGTGGTGTCGGTGCATTGCCAATAGTGAACTGATAGGCACCTGCCTGTGCTGTCCCCTCCTGGCCGGTTGTATGGGTTTCACTGTCGTTTCCATAGACATATGTATCCATGTAAACCGATGGATTTCCGCTCATCTTCAAATAATAGAGTATAGTGTCACCATCGCCAAATGATGAAATATTTACCAGTGCGATCCAGTAATCATTGTTCCCTTGAGTGGAATCAAATATAAAAGCGACTTCGTTCCATGATGCCTGTCCAGATTCTTTCCACATCATTGAACCGCCCGTTGCCGTATTGCCTGTTGGGTAAGCCCCGCAATAAATATACACAACATCGTCATTGCTGTTAGGATAAACAGGATTCCGCATGGTTGCCGATGTCGGTTCCTCATTTGTCGGTATGTGCCACACATTCAATAAAGTCAAACCAGGCGTTCCACTGGGACTCGGAGTCGGTCTCGGCCCGTTTAACGTATATGTATATGGGCTGGACTGAGCATCAGCTTCGTTGGCACTTTTATTCGAATGAGTATCATCACCGTATACATACGTATCATCATAAAGATCCGGATTTCCAGACATCGCCAGATAATATTCGATGGTCTGGCCTTCAGAAAAAGCCAGATTATCAAGAACGGCAATAAAATATTCATTCTGATTGGGATTGGAATCCCAAGAAAAGGCAATCTGTTCCCAATCAGGTTCACCCTGGAGCCGGTATTTCCAATAACCAGACCAGATCATTCCATGCGGATATCCGCCGCAATATACATAAACATTTGCATCGCCTTCACATGGCTGAAGGGGATTTCGCATTGTTACCGATGGAGGTTCCTCATTTGTCGGTATGTGCCACACATTCATCAATTCAAACGTCTCACCGAAAACATACTGCGGGCAAAATATACAAATGTTTAAACCAATCAAACATAAAATGATTCGTTTCATGGTGTTCCTTTCGGTTCGGGTTTACCGACATATTCCTGCTTTAATAAATATATGTTACCGGGCAAGAGCGGATCAAGAATA
This sequence comes from candidate division CSSED10-310 bacterium, assembly GCA_016929305.1. Classification (GTDB taxonomy): domain Bacteria; phylum CSSED10-310; class CSSED10-310; order CSSED10-310; family JAFGJC01; genus JAFGJC01. The sequence goes on from JAFGJC010000477.1 coordinate 6,134, forward strand.
TATCGACCCTCAGTTTCATCCATTGTCTCAAATTCCCACCGTCTGGAAGAAAAAAGATCCACAAGAAAGCCCCTGCGTTCTGTCCAGATATCGACCGGTATTCCCGGCAATTCAGGCCGAATACCAAAATTTGCCACGACGACGACATTATTCTGCTCTGAACCACGTTTGTAAATGGCTATATGCTTTGAACCGGAGTCGAACCACGATATTGACATCGTTGATAGCTCCGGCAATATCTTTCTGAAATGAATGAGTTTGCAGTAATGATTCCATAGTGATTCCGGATCGTTTTGCTGTTCTGTGAGACATCTGTCATTGCACTGCGCTGCAACACTTGAATTCCAACAGAAATTTCTACGAATGTTTGGATCGGGTTTGGTCCCCTCCATGCCAATCTCTTCGCCATAATAAACGAAAGGTGTTCCGGGAAGAGTCATCAACAACACGGCAGCCAACCGCTGCTGATACTCGAGTTTCAATCGCGAGGCGATTCGAGTCTGATCGTGGTTGGATAGAAAAATGGCATCGCTGAAATCAGCGGGATACATTTCGGATCGCATGTCGAGACAAGCTTTTACATGATGATAATTGTTGTCTGTAACCGCTTGAATGATAGCTTCAGCCAAATCAAAATCGAAACATGCATCCACAGCATTGGGTTCCGTGATATAGGGTACAATATTTCTCATTTCTGTCCACGCTTCGCCAATAAGACAAATGTCGGGATTGACCGCCTTGAGTTCTCTGTTGAATTTCCTCAGCCATTCAAGAGTCATCGGTGTATCCGCCTGACCGCTTCCCGCACCGGTCTCAATGAGATATCGCACACCATCCAAACGAAAACCATCAACACCCATACCGATCCAATATTTTGCGGTATCGATCATGATGCGGGACACTTCTGGATTTTTAAAATTCAAATCCGGCATTCCGCTATAAAATACACCATAGTAATACTGACTTCCGGCGGGATGCCAAACGCTTTCCGGTCCGCTCAACGGGTCCCAGGGCTGACGCCAGCGTGCGGGTCTATTACGTCTGAAAATGAACATTTTGCGTTTCGATGAATGCGCATCCTTCAGTGCCTGTTGGAACCATAAATGATCGATCGATGCATGATTCAATGGATAATCCAGGATAATATGCATACCTCGGGCGTGACACGCTTTTATCAGATTCTGAAAATCGGCTAAAGAACCATATGACGGTCGGATTTTTCGGTAATCACGCACATCATATCCGTGATAACTTGGCGAATCGAAAACAGGCATGAGCCATACGGCATTTGCACCTAAACCGGCCGATTTTTCTGGAGATGTTGCATTAATATAATCCAATTTTTCAATTATTCCTTGGAGGTCACCGGTGCCATCTCTATCGGCGTCATAAAACGATTTGACAAAGATTTCGTAGAACACAGACGATTCGAACCAGCTGTTCTTTGCAAGAGAAGGATTCGGCAGAATTGCAGAGAGCAGGAGTGCAAATCCGATGTGAAAGAACAATGTTAAGGGGTTTCGGGAATCTGAATCATTGGTATCCGGCATGAAAGTTCCTTTGAATATTTACTCAGAATGTTGACTTGGGTGTATCCTGGGGGCACGAGCATATCGATGATGTTGCTTTCACCCGGGATGCCCGATGCACCGCCAAATGTCCATTGATTTCCGACAGGAGTTATCTCCCGGACCATTAGATTGCCTTCTACAGATTGAGGTACGAGTTTGCGAGCCAGATCGAAGGAATCTGAGAAGGCGGCTCCCGTTACGATAACCTGATATCGCCATGTTATGATAGTGTCGCTGCCGAAAAAGGATTCAGTAACTGTGAAAGTCAGTGTTTTACCGTTTTGGTTGACTGATTCAGGAAATAGAACATGTTTTTGAATAAAATCATCAGCCTTAATGACAGCCTCTTTCCGGCTCATGGATTTTTGGGTGGAGGTTCGACTGTGATGCAAAATGCCATTGGCAAGCAGACGTTTGAGTTTTGATCGAGCGACTGCGGGTTGAGGCGTAAGGATGACAGCTCGATTCCAACGAAATCCAGCCGCAAGTGTGGCACCTCTGCCCGGCATCAGCCATGTAACGCCCGTATCCTCTGGGTCACCAGTATCTATATAGATATCAACATTCTGCCCATAGAAATCCTGAGTGACGATGTCCGATAAAGAATACAATTCCGAGATTTTTAAAGTGGGTAATCGGGGTAGGTCCGTCTGGAATTCAACGGTAAATCTTACATCATTCGAGTCAGAATCAATCATTACAGATTTTAAATCAAACATTCCCTTGGTAAAAATTAGATCTGTCGGATAGGTGATGGCACCGGAGCCGTGATCGTCTCCGATATCATCTATAAGAACAATTGAGCCGTCGGCATGGCTCGATATCGATGCTCCCAATACTCCCAATATCAAAATGATAATATAGACTGGAATCGTTCGTTTCACTTTCAACAAGATAAACCTGATGTATCCATTTAAAATGCCAGTTCGATGAATGCGTGGGATCTGATGAGGTTCCAATCATCATATTTTTGAGAGAAAACATCGTCCCAGTCTTTACCGGTAAACTGTTCTAAAAGGTATCCGATACGAACCCCTCCGAAATTATACTGTGCCTTAAAAAAGTACCTGTTTTTGGTGCTGTCGTATGCGGAATCTCCCAACGTTATTTCTTTGTCATACAGTGTGTAGCCGCCTCTGATATGAAGCTCATCGAAGATCCGGCATCCGAGTGCGATCTCATAGATCCATTTGTCGTTTTTATAATTATCTGAGTTTATCGATGTATCGCGATCGTCTTCATCGTTGATGTGTTTGACACGAAAATCAACATCCCAGGATCGGCCTGCCTGAAATGCATATGATCCTTTGATTACTGCAATATTGGTGAAACGGTCCTGAAACTCGTTATACGCATTTCCGGGAGCGCTAAATCCGCCGCCGTCATAATAGGTACCCATATCGCGATTTTGCATATTGGTATTGTAATCGATCATCGTGTATTCAGCGGAAATATCAAATGCGCCTCTTTGATATGAGGCAAGCAGGGTTTCACCTTTCCATCCGACAATAGTCTGATAACAGGTTTCATCGAATTGCGTATCATAATTGTCAACATTCAGTGTCGGTACCTGGCCCATAGTTCCTGACCAGCCGCCCCAATCGAATGCACCGGGAGCGTCATCCGCCTCGAATCCTTCCGTGAGCAGTACGTCGGTTTCTCTTCTGGCAGCCATGAGTGATACATAATCTTCACCAATATTGAAATATTCGACCGCAAAACTCAATCCAATATCGAAAGGATCGTTTATTTCCATGAGTATTTTAAACGCCATGTCATCAGTATCTTTTTGCGGTATCGGATTTGCGCCTTTTTTCTCGATATAGTCAAAAAGAGCTTTATAGTTCGTTTCGGCGTAGGCTGCGACACCGCTGATATCCATAAAACTAAACGGAGAGGCATCAAACTCGGCGCTGATCACCGTGTTTTCGAATCGCGTAATCCATTCCACACCGTCTCTAGTGTTATCGTCATCAGGATCGCCTTCCCGATCGATGGTATAATCCCCGACCAGCCGGAAACGGAAACGGTCATGAATGTCAAAATTGAACGCGCCGGCATATGCGAAATCTCGGGTAAAGAATCCTTCTGCTGTGAAATATCCTTTTCCGCGGGTTGTCCAACCAGGCCCAGCCCAAGGCTCTGGCAGACTGATACGGCCAAATTCATAAGACATGTTTTTGAATAGTGTGCCCGAAATAAATGTACCCATTGCATTATCTCGGTCAATGTAGCGGATTCGACCGACGGTCCACGGACTGAACATGCCGAGATCCGATGATCCGACATGAACTGAATCTATATACGGTGTAATCCATTCCGGTGGCTTGAATCGAACCCATACTCCCCGCAGTTTCATATACTGAGCTTCATCCAAATCGGTATTGTTCCAATAGGTAGCCCAGTAGTTTTTACGGAAGCGGTTTTTTATTCTTGCACCGGCTTCCACGTATTCACTGACTCTGGCATTTACCGTCAATTCCAGTTCCGAATTGATACCATTATGTCCGCCGTCTTGGAATGGATCTACATAAACAGATGCCTGAGATACATCATTGCCGTATAGCCAACTGGTATATATTTTACCATTCCAGGTCATGCCGAATTCACCCATTTGAACGAAGTCTCTGGGTTGAGCTGGTGGTGACTCAAAGGCAATAGTGCGTGTATCCATGGTTGTTTGTTGCGATTCCTCCGGTGTAGATCTTGCGATAGAAGTTGCTGATTCAACAGCTCGGACAACCGGTAATTTGACAAAAACATTCTGTCCGGGATCAGGGCTGCTGACATATTGTGACAGGCAGTTATGCTGACCTGTTATTTCCTGATCTGATCCTTGAGCCGGTGGCCAAAAGATATCCATGAAATGTGGATCACCACTATAATCGGAACCCCCTCCAAATCTATGTTGACCTTCATACTCATTGACTTTTCGGGTCAAAATTTCATTTCCATCGGGAAATCCTTCATTGCTTGTCAATATCACTTGAAATCCGGTATCTGCAGTCAATTCAAAACCCAGATCATCACGGTTCACTGTTGCAACGATCGTTTTCCCTCTGGGTATGACTTTCAACGGGATGACTACACTCGACGCCAATTCGGGTGCCTTGGCATTGATCTCGGTTTTAACTCTGGATACCGGTTGCGGCGAAACAATGACAACTTTTTCCCAATAAGCTTCCGGTAGAAATGCCGCATTAATACCCGGCAGGGCAAGGCTGTGACCGGATCCCGCTTTACCGTCCTTGTCGATATATATTTGAGCCATTTGTATACTAAAACCAGATTCCATTTCCCACGGATTTTCGAGTTTTGCGTTAACGGTAATTTCAAATATGATCATATTGCCTTGAGATTTGACCGTCATCGAACGTAAATCGAACGATCCCGGCAAATAGACACGGTCGGTAGGGTAAATATAAGATCCAGAGCCGTCATCGTCTCCGGAAGGGTCCATGAATGTTAGATTTAAAGCAAAACAAGATACCGACATCAATAATCCAATAGCACAGCATGTTACCAGCTTCATGATAATCTCCTCTCAAATTCCCCAATTGAATACCTCATCATCAGATATATCATAAAACCCCAGAAAAGCTAACCTTTGGTGCTGCCAGCCAGTAAACCGCTGACCAGGTGTTTTTGAAAGGCAAAAAACAGCGCGATGACAGGTATGGAGACGAGAATGGCTCCGGCAGCGAATACACCCCAGTCGGATGCATAACCGCCAACGAAATGCTGAAGTCCGACTGGAAGTGTATAGGACGATTCAGAATTCATGACAGTAGCTGCAAGAATGAATTCATTCCAGGCTGTCATAAATGAA
>JAFGJC010000478.1 GCA_016929305.1 candidate division CSSED10-310 bacterium
ATCTGTCGCGAATAAATCTGGATGATTATCTGCACGATCTTGTAAAACTGATGCAGCAAAGTTTTCCAATGTCAAAAGAAAAAATACGGTTTCAAATGATATTTGAACCCCTTCAAGTGATGATAGATACCGCAATACCGTTTGGTCTTATTGTGAATGAACTCATCTCAAATGCCTACAAATATGCATTTCCAGAAGAACAGCAAGGTGAAATCGCTATCTCGTTAAAACGAGATGCCGAAGGCCAAATACATTTTACATTTTCTGATAACGGTGTTGGAATACCAAACGGGTTTGATGTCAGAAAAGCAGGTTCAATAGGACTTCAAACGGTCTGCGCCATTGTTGAGAAACAGATGAAGGGAAATGTCGAATTTGAAAACGGCAGGGGTTTGACAGTACGAATCAGATTTAAGGAAAGAATTTACAGATCAGGGATCTAATATGGTGAAGAAACCTGTTATTTTACTTGTCGAGGATGAAGCTTTGATCGCGATGTTTCTGGAAATGGAGTTGCTGGAAGCAGGATACTCCGTCTTGGGTATTGTATCGACCGGGGAGGAAGCTGTTGAACTCGCAAATCAGCAAAAACCCGATCTTGTGATTCTGGATGTTCGCCTGGCAGGTGAGATAAACGGTATCGAGACAGCACAACGGTTAAAAAAAACGGGTGAGATCCCCATTATTTTTTTAACAGGGTATCTGGATATCGAACTGATGGAAACGATAAAAACTATCAAACCGGCTGGCTGTTTCATCAAACCGGTTCGGTTTCGTGAAATCGATACCGCAATCAGATCAGCATTGGGCTGCTAGTGCAGGAATCACTGCGATGAAATTTCGATGACCATAAAACATCATTGAATAAATTGCTGAGAGGTGTGGTATTGTTTTAGAGTTTGAATGGCACCTTTTTGATGCAGAGATGTTTTTCAATTTTTTTTTATAGGGGGAAGACATGAGATATTTTCACGTATGTGCAGTTTTGATTGTATCATTATTGACGCTTTCGATTGTTCAGGCCATGCCGATACATGATTCCGTATTGAATAAGATTCGACAGCTTCCTGTGGATCAACAGGTAAAATATCTATCGGTACCTGAAGGTGTAAATCAACCGCCTCGGCGAAAGGATGCAAAAGTGACCGATGCGTCAGCCGTTGTGCTGTTAGTTGATTTCAGTGACAATGTTGCAGATGCTGGACATCCGCCGTCAGCATATGACGAACTGTTGTTCTCTGATGATGTGTATCCCACCGGTTCGATGAAAGATTACTATGATGAGGTTTCTTACGGTCAGTTCACACTTACAGGTGAAGTTTCAGGGGAATGGTTCCGGATGCCGGAGACATATGCATATTATGTGGACGGCAATCGAGGTTTCGGCGCGTATCCGCACAATGCGCAACGGCTGGTGGAGCATGCCATTGCTTCTGCCGATCCTACGATAGATTTTTCCCAATATGACGGTGATGGAGATGGATTTGTTGATGCGCTTTTCGTTGTTCATGCCGGACCTGGATATGAAGAAACGGGAGATCCCAACATGATTCATTCCCACATGTGGGATCTGGCGGCATCTCCAAACGGACCATATCAAACTGATGATGGTGTTACTATCGGTTTATATTCGGTTGAACCGGAAGAGCATCCGAATGGGGACATGATCAGTATTGGTGTGTACTGTCATGAATTCGGGCATGTGCTCGGACTACCGGATTTGTACGATTACGACTATGATTCTGCAGGAGTGGGGGCGTGGTGTATCATGGCGTCGGGTTCGTATGGCGGTGACAATCATAGTCCGGAAACACCCGTTCATTTCAGTGCATGGTGTAAAAAAGAACTTGGCTGGATCACACCTGAGCCGGTAACAAGTGAAACTCCCGGATTGGTGATTCCGTGTGTGGAGACAACTTCCAAAGCTTATCGGTTCATCGACACCGGCCAGGAGTATTTCCTTATGGAAAACCGTCAGAAAACGGGATTTGATGCCAATCTCTACTCATCAGGAATTCTGATATGGCATATCGATGAGAGCATGCCCAATAATGACAGCCAATGTACGGAAGCGATGTGCCCGGCACATTATCTGGTGGCCCTGGAACAGGCTGATGGCAATTGGGATCTTGAGTTCAACCTGAACCGCGGTGATGCTGGAGATCCCTATCCGGGATCGACGGTCAACCGAAATTTTAACACGCAGACCACACCCAATTCGTGGGATTATGCCGGAGTGCCCACATGGATTTCTGTCGATAATATCAGTGATTCAGGGGACACCATGACAGCAGATATTTCCTTGATTCCCACGGATCCTTTTATGATATACCAGAATCACTCCGTAATGAATGATGATAATGCCGATGGAGTTGTGGATTCCGGTGAATCATTTGACCTTGTCGTAACATTGAGTGACTATGGTCTGGCGGTTGATAATGTTGATGTCGTCATTACTGCGGATTTTGGTGTTTCGATTCTGGATGGAACGGCGCATTACGGCGATTTTTCTGAAACGGAATCAAAAGACAACGCTTCCGATCCTTTCAAACTGACGGCACTGGAATCCATACCCAAAGGGTCCCGGATTGTATTTACCTGTCATGTTACAGGTGATGGCGGATTTGTGCAGGATGTTCCGTTTACATTAATAGCGGAACCGCTTCCATTGGAGACAACAGCAAGCTGGCAGGGGAAAACAGCGTATACTGTTTCTGGCTGTTCAGCGGATATCGACGGTGACGGCGGCATGGATTTGCTGTTGGCGAACTATATGAGTCCTCACGCTATCTATTGGAACACGGGATCCGGACTGGCATCAAACCCGGGGTGGCAGGCGGTTCCTCCTGGCAACTACTATGCTGTGGCGGCGCTGACGGCAGATCTTGCCGGGGATGGTTATCGTGAATTAATTTTTCTTCATGTGGGATTCAATCCGGAAACATTCGAATACCTTCCGGGTCCGGTGAATGTTTATAATAATGTTTCCGGTGAACCTGAAACGACATCTTCATGGAGTTCTCCGGAACATCTTGCGGTGAGTGGCGCTGTTGGTGATATCGATGGTGATTCCGTTCCTGATCTTATTCTGGCATGCATCGGAGAACCGAATGTCGCATATCAGGGTCTGTCTACCGGCAGGTTTTCAGATACACCTTTGTGGACATCGAGTGACAGCGGGAATTCCGCTGCAATCGCTCTGGCGGATATAGATAATGATGGCGATCAGGATGTGGTTTGTGCTCGTGATTCTCAACCGTTAGTCATATACACAAACAATGATGGAACATTGGAAACAATGCCTTCCTGGCAATCGGTATCTCAACCAGTTGCAATGAGCATGGCGGTTTGCGATGCGAACAATGACAGCTATCCTGATATTGCGATTGGATGCTATCAGTCACCGCTTCTTCTTTTTAAAAATCAAGGCGGCGTTGTCCAGACCTCGCCGTCATGGCAGAGTGAGGAAAGTTTGCTGGCGCCGTCCATTGCCTGGGGAGATATTGACAATGACACGTATCCAGAACTGGTTGCAGGGCAGATGTCTATGGGAGGTGGGATGCCCCAGGGTGTCGAGAACTGCGTTTACTATAATGATGCAGGCTCTCTGACAACATATGCCGCCTGGCAGTCGGATACCAAACGGCCCACCTTTACTGTTGGCTTTGCGGATTTTGATGGAGATAAAGATCAGGATCTCTTTGCGGGAAATCTGGGAACGGTTCCGGAAGTTTTCACCAATACGTCACCCGCCTGCTCCTCCCTCGGTGTCACATTATGGATGCCATCGCATGATTTTATTTCGGGTGACACCTGTGCTCTAAAGGCTATTCTGTGTAATCCCGGTCAAACCCTTACCGATACACCTTTGTTTGTTATCTTGGACGTATACGGCATGTACTGGTGTGCTCCCAGTTGGGTCAGCCTGTCCCAAGGGATCGATTTCTATTATTCCGATATTTTGCCCGGCAGATCTGAAATCAGTGTGATCCCTGAATTTATCTGGCCGGAAGTGGGAGGATCAGTCAATGGTCTTCGTTTTTATGGCGCTATGACGAATACGGCGATCACGCACATCGTCGGCGACTACGATATCTGGGAATTCGGATATCATTAAAAATACACTGATATTTGAAAGAATGGCAGGCTGAATTTTAAATTTTTATAATGGGGATCAAACTTTTTTAAACTGTTTTCGTAAAAGAATACCAGGGAGGAAAAAACTATGAAGAAAAGTTTCCTGGTATTCACAGCAATTATGGTTTTTGCAAGCATTTCCGTGTTGGCGGAGGTTTCAGATGAGCGCATGGAATCAAGCATGGCAGTATTTGCCAAAGGGGTGGATCAACTTCTAATCGATACCGCCCATGTCTATGTCATTCCAAGCGATACCGTCAAGTCACTCTATCTTCCCGGTATCGGCATGCTTTTTCTGGGTGAAATTTCAATGACATCTTCAGGAGGAATCTATTTTCCATCGATGAAGGTCATTAAACTTTGCGATGCCGACAAAAAAGAAATGAAGATGGATCTTTCAGGTATTGGCAGTGATATATCCGACGCATTGGCGAAACTATCAAAGCTGTCTGAACTCTCGGAGTTGTCTGAGCTGGCAAAACTTGGTGATGAGACGGGTCATCCTGAGCTACAGAAACTTTCGGAACTGTCTCAGTTGTCTGAACTTTCGGAGTTGTCCGAGTTGAAGATTCTCTCGAATATTGGACCGGCATTGGAAAAAGCCGTGCAGATGAAAGCCCAGATATCGGAGGAGCAGATAGAACGCCTTGAGCAGATGGATGAACATCTTTCGGCGTTTAAGAAGGAACTTGTCCAGACCATTATCGATTATGGCCCGAACTTGAAGGGTATCAATGATGATGAAGAAATCGTGTGCGTGTTCTTTGTAAAGGAAAAAGAGTTTAAGGAAAAATACGGTGTATCAAAATTTTATGTCAGAGTACCCTATAAAAAACTGCTCAAAATACATGACCAACTCGCTGAAGATCCCGGTGTTCTGAAATTATTTGAATCAAATATCTGATAGTTTTAAGAACTCAATCAAGGAGGTTTTCGGGCTGTCCCGAAAACCTCTTTTTTATCAATGTCTCGGTAAAAGGTCCCCATATCAGGCTTTTCGTACCGAGTGCAATATGATATGAAATGCAGAGAGAGATTGATCGATTAACGGATAGTATTAGAAAGAAGCATCTCCGTGAAGAAACGTAATTTCAGGCATATGCTGATCAGTCGTGTTGGCGTGCTGATCATTCTTTTATATTCGGTATCCCTTTCGGGACAGGATACACCGGTGGAGAATCACGCACCGGTAGACGTGATGCTGGTCTTGGATAATTCAGGAAGCATGAAAACGCATGATCCCGAATTTCTGATGAGCACGTTTGTATCACGGTTCTGCGAAACGATTCCCAGTTCGGTTCACGTTGGAATCATCATTTTTGATGCTAATACGGAGATGGTTTTGCCGTTGACACCCTCTGGAATATCCGGTTTCAAGGATCGCATCGCGGAATGTGTTGCCAAGATCAATTACCGCGGCAAATGGACCAATAGTCCGGATGCTCTGGAAAAAGCGGTTTATCAACTGAAAAACCAAGGCAGGGAAGACAGTGCCAAAATGATTCTATTTTTTACTGATGGCATTGTCGATACTGGTAATCCGGAGGAGGATGAACGAAAAAGCCGATGGCTGGAGGAGGATATCACCGCAGATGCCAGGCAGAATGCCATTCGGATTTTCGGTATCGCGTTCACAGAGAATGCTGATTACACATTGATTCAAAGGTTGGCTCAGCGAACCGGAGGTGAATATTACCGGGCGTTTACGCTGGATGAATTGTCGGATGTTTTTAAGAAAATCGGAACCGAACTTTTAACAACCAAACCACAGCGTATCACAGCCAATCTGGAGAAGACGGGAGTTTTCAAAGAGCAGGAACAATCCCGGCAGATCAATATTCCTCTATGGATTATCATTGCAGGTGCAGCCATAATTGCAGGGTTTATATGGGCAGTTTTCGCTGTACTGATCAGACGTCAGCAGCATCAGCAACTGCTTCGTGAACTTGCCAAATCTCCAGTTACCGGTTCATCAGGTGCCGGCAAAGATGTTCTGGAGGATCCGGATGTTCCGCCTGCAAAACTCGTCGATATCGGGCAGATCATGCCGGTATTGAGTTATGATATCAAGAGACGTATCACCCGTATCGGAAGAGTCCCGGAAATTAATGATATCGTCATTTCCAAAGACACTGTTTCCAAACAACATGCTGTCGTCGAATATAAAAACGGGATATTTACACTCATGGATCTTCGAAGTGCCAACGGAACATCATTGAATGGGAAAAAATTCAGCTCTACTGCCGAAAACAAGGAAATGCCTCTTAAGAGTGGCGATAAAATCAAATTTGATATTTTTGAATTTCAATTTTTCATTAAACGGATTCGTGATGTACAACCGACAAAACTGCGGCCGATTGTAAAGGAAGAAAAACAGGAGAAACAAGGATCCGTTGAAAAGTCTGAGCCGCACATGCGGCAACTGGAAACACCTTTGAAACCTGAGCAGACAACGGAGGATTTTCCGCTGTCATCTGCGCCGGAACATTCAGATTTTCCGGAAGAAAAAACACTAAAAGAAGATATGGCAAGACTTTCAGCCAGGTGCAGAAACCATCCAAAGCGAAAAGCTCCTCGCTTGTGTCCGATATGCAACAATACGTATTGTCTGGATTGCATGACCGAAAAAGACGGACGCATCATGTGCAAATCCTGCGCTGATTCACCGGATAAACTTGAGATCATTGATTTAATTGAGTGATCGACAATCGTTTCCTGAACACATAAGAGATGGAGATACAAATTATGCGAGTGGAAACAGCGGTGCCCCGATATTCGGGGCACCGCTGTGAGGAAAAGGACAATTGGAAGTGACTAAAAAAGGCTCACGTGGCTATGGTAACAGCCGCATGTCGCCCGTAATCGTTATTTGATCCGTACACCTGAGTTCCGTTTCTCCCCCAAACGTACGGCCATACACCTCAACGTCATATACTCCCGGTTCAAGATTATAGAGATATGTGAAAACATCATAATAACAATAGCAGTAGCATGGATTTGTTGCGAACTCTTCTTCAATGATTTGAATAATGCCGGGTTCGACAGAAACGGTGACGGTGATTTTGTCTAGACAACAGTTAAAAGCGGTGTTGAAGTGGGCAACATACAGATTATACCCCTCCACCGTCATTTCACAATATTCATCCGGATGCGGCGGATATTCGGCCAGCCGGTCCGAATCGTTCGCTTCGATACACCAGTTCCAGCCATACGTATAATGCAGCACTCTTCCGGGAGGTTCATTGAGTGTGCCATGCGCCAGCAGGGGAATGGCAATCAGAAGAACGGACATTCCAGCTAAAAACATTTTTAACAGTTTCATTTCGAGCCTCCCTTCCGGCAAAACATGTGTATTGCCTGCTCACCAATCATTAAAGCAAGCGTCATGCCAAAGCTATTGCTTGTATAAAAAGACTAATAAGCAATTGAATTTAAACGATTCACTGGTATCGGTATTCCGAGGTGCACAATGTAAAATTTCATATTTTGTAAACAAATACGGTTTATTTCATATTTTGTGTTTTGATGTCATGTGTTCTTGCCTGAGCGCCATCGGAGGAATAGGATGTCATGTTGATTCTGGATTTTTTGGCAGCAGACGATTGTTTTTGATATCCTGGCATGAAAGCTGCTCAAAATCAATTCAGAGTATGACGTCAGGGAGCGTTTACAATGTTCGGACATGTTAAAAGTAAAAGCAGGTTTTTTTTCGAACACGCCATCCTTTTATCAGTTTTCTATTCAAATGTTGTGTTTGCTGGCGATATGGGCTGTCGGATTGATCAGATCTTCACCGAAAAGAATTTCAGGGAAACCGCGATTAG
>JAFGJC010000479.1 GCA_016929305.1 candidate division CSSED10-310 bacterium
AATATAAACCGCTCTGGTTTTCCAGACAGGAATAAGATTTTAGAAATTTCCAAGCACCTTATTTCAACCGTTCCTACATACCGCATATGCATTCTGCCATTTAAGAGACTGTCTCTGAATGAAATAGCATAGAATGGTTGATTCTGAACGTTGTTATGACAATTCGCATGCAGAATTCAAACGTTTTTCTAGCCGACACCTAACATGATACTGTTATATTTTATGTCGGTTGTGTAAAGATCATCTTTTTTACAGTATGCCGTTTTTTCCCATGAAGGATGACTGATGCGTGGCAATTCTTTCGGAAATATCATTACACCAAGGCGTTTTCTTTTTGCTATGCCAGCCCTGTTCCTTATCGTCTGTTCACCACCTGACTTTTTAGGTAAAAGCATGCCCGGACTGATCATGGAGAATGCTTCGATGTTGCCAGTTTCTTCAAACTCTGCCACCCAATCTTCGACTGATCCGCGATATAGAATCGGATCCGGCGATGTCGTTGAAATACTTTTCAGAATCGATGAGAATGACACGCTCAATGAATATGCATTGAATATTGGGGATAGGATACTGGTCGAATTTCATGGTCATCCGGAATACTCAAAACAGGTGACAATCATTCCTCCGGGAATGATAACCCTCTTTCCGATCGGCGAGATTAAAATAAAGGGGCTATCATCACGAATCGCATCCCGTGTCATCGAGAAAAAATTTTCCGAGATCATCAATGATCCATTGGTGATTGTCACTGCGGTTGAATGTAATCAGCAGATAAAGGAGTTTATTCGAGCCATAGCGACATCAACAAATGCACAGTCAAAATCGATAAAAATTGCACCCGATGGTTCCGTCTCATTTCCATTTTTGCCACAGATAAATGTTCTCGGTTTCACGGTGCATCAGCTCCAGGATTCGCTCCAGGTGCTTTATAAGGGACTATTTCAAACCTTATCGATATCAATTTCCCTGATGGAAGCATATAATAATGTCGTTTATGTTTGTGGCGAAGTCTCACAACCATCGGTATATCCGTTGATTATACCAACAACTGTCTCTCAAATGGTTATCCGCGCCGGTGTAACATTAAAAACGGCGAATTTGGCCGCAATTACGGTAATTTCGCACAATTCACAGTACCAACAAGAACGATGCACCATTGATATGGAGTCATTTTTATCCTCTGGAAACTATGGTGTTGATAAATTGCTGAAACAATACGACGTCATTTTTATTCCGAGTAAAAAGATCGTCGATGTCAATCGCTGGATAGACCTTTATATCAATCAACTTATCCCTCGTTTTTTTGGCGTGAGTGCCGGCTATTCTTTAAAATAATTTAAAATTTTCAAGGTTGCCTATGTCCGTTGCCAAAAAACTTTCCTTGCTTCAATACAGCCAAGATCTCCTCCGCTGGCGCAAGCAGTGCCTCGTCTGCTTTTTATTAATTTTTACGCTGCTATCGCTTTCCATCGCACTCAGAAAACAAACTTTCACCAGTACGGCAAAAATAGTTGTTATGCCGAGTTCGCTCGAGGGAGTGCTATTGACACCCAGTTCCATTGACCGGTCAATTGTACCGGTAACCTTGGAGAACATCAATACTGAACTTGAATTAATCTCAAGCAATGATGTGGTATCAGCGGTCGCCGGAGAAATTTTCCAAACCGAGTGTGCAAACCAGAGCATTTCGACAGTCACAAAAACAACCTGGTTGCACTCTGTTAAGAGTATTTTTGGCTCCCATGTTCGCCCGCAAATCGATTCGTCGAAAACTTTCACCCAACTGACTCGATCCATCAAGCGCTCACTCAGTGCAAAACCTGTTGCTGTGTCGCATGTCATAACAGTTTCTTTTACCGATAATAGTCCTCGCAAAGCTCATTTGGTTTTGCAAACTATTCTTGAAAAATATATCCACCATCATAACCGCGTTTTTTCACAGGTAACCGGAGCTGATTTCTTACAGAAACAATCAGACAAAATCACCAGGAAAATTGATACAAGTGAGAATGCAATCAGTAGATTCAGTTCAAAAAATGAACTATTTAACATTGAGTTGCAGAATAAAAATAATCTGGAACTGATGTCAGAACTAACAAAAGAAATAAGCGGTTTGGAAATACGATCATCTGAATTGCAATCGAAAACGGCCTTTCTTGATTCGATACTGAAGCTGCGCGATGATGATTTGATAATAACCGTTGATATTCAGATGATCACCTCGATCGCAGAACTCCAGAAAACACTCATCCCTCTGTTAGTCAAACGTAATGAGATACGAAAAAATTATACGATTGAAAGCAGGGAATTTAAAAGCAGTGAAACACAGGTTGCTTCAATCTATTCAGACATGCGCAATGAGATTAGGAAAACGATCGTGATGTACAAATCAGAAATTTCGACAACTCTTAAAAAAAAGGCATATCTATCACTGACTCTCGATAAAATAAGGAATACAACCATCATTTTAAATGAGAAGTGGTCTGAGCTTAAAAATCTCGAACGTATCAATACTGTTCAAGAGGAAAAATTCAAACTACTGGCATCAAAAAATGAAGATGCCCAGTTATATTCCGATAGAATCAAATCAAATATTTCAAATGTTTCGATCGCCGAATACCCGCAGATACCGCTCCAGTCAAATAAACCGGGGAAAACAGTGCTTACCTTTAATGCATTTCTGTTTTCTTTATTAGTGGCACTTCTGTTTCCGTTGGCATTACGCTCTGTGCTTGGATTCTTAAAGTTGAGTTATACTGCAAACGGGTAAGATTTTTACATTAGTGTTTATCCTAACAAATTCAATATCAACGCTTTAATGATATTGAATTTGTTAG
>JAFGJC010000480.1 GCA_016929305.1 candidate division CSSED10-310 bacterium
ATCTTGTATTCCGATTTCATGGTATTTATTATGCGAGGCTACAATATAAACAGAAAATTTTGAACTGCTATCAATAGGTACTTGTTTCCTGGCGATGTATTTAGGTGCTTTATCTCCTGTATCCTTGAATATTGCAATATAAGTTCCATCCTGCGTAACAGCGCGGCATGACATTATTTCAACCTGGACAATATCTTTATCAATCATATGGGCTTCCCATGACAAGGAGACATCGCAACTTGGTTCTGCTGGATCCCAAGCCAAACCATAGTCTTTCATTAAAATACGTAACGTGCGACGTGCCGTGTTCTCCAAATACTGCTGACTCATTGTAAGATGCTCAGCATTTACCAGCATTCCATCCTGCCAATTCACAGCCCAGTTGTCTTGAAATTTAGCCATTTATTTTTCCTCCAAATTTCTACCGTTTATTCCTCCGGCTCTTTCATCCAGTCAGGAACATCTTCAAAATCCGGAATATCTCTTTGAACCGGTTTTGGCGGTTGTGGAACATCCTTGTAAGGATCGAAAACCGAAGATATAGGTTTCTCGGTTTCAGCACCTGATTTCAATGGTTTTTTTGTTTCCTGATCACTTTTTTGCCCATTGGTGACAGGTTTTTCAGGTTTGATTGAACTATCCTTAAAATGTACTACTTTCCCATCTCTGAATGTCTTGCGAGTTTGCGGCAGTCCGTTTTGAGAAAGCCTTGGTGTTATACTACGTAACGGCAATTCCTTCATCTCCAACTGTTTCTGTTTCGACAGCATTATTATTTTCAGAAATGCTTGGATTACTATCAAAAGGAAAATCAGCAAAGTAACTAATCCGGTAGCTAATAATCGACTTCGAACACTTTGCGACTTGGATTCTGATGGCAATTCAAAAAATGATGCCTTAAAAGAAGATACTCCCTTCTCAATTTTCTGAACACTTTCGCTGCCGATGGACTCCGTTGATATAAAAACGGGAGGGGGATTCACAAATACATGTGACTCTAACTGCGTTTCGAACGTCAACAGAAAGCGTCTTGCTTGCGTAACATTATGCAGTTTGTCATAAATTGTTAGTAAGCTTTCCCCCGAATCTTTGAAGAATCGATTCTCTGAGCGAATATTGGAATCAATCGTCAGTTGCCGAAGATAACCTTCCTTCGCTTTTTCATCCGGCAAATTGAAGCCTATCGCATATATTGGAATCTGTGATTCTGTAACGAGATGATGCAGAGATTTTTCGTCTAGTTCTTCAACTGGAAACCGTTTTTTATACTCTCGACAATCGTAATTTGCCGTAACTTCATCCAAATCCTGGTAACCATCTGTAAAAAGAATAACTGTTTTGAGTGCCGATGGTTCGTTTATATTTCGTAGTGCCCGAATTGACCGGTGTAATGCTGGATAGAGTGCCGTACAGTATCTGAATCCCCCATAATACCTCAAGGATTCAACTCTTTGTATCAATATCTCCCTGTGTTTCTGATCATAGAAAATCAGATCATCTGAATCAGGAACTGTTGCCGCAAACGGAAGGAGTGCTATATAGCAATTTGTTTCAAGATGACGGATAAATTTTGTCGCAACTTCAATAGCCTGTTCAAGGCGGGGATTATTAGCTGGAACGTCCATAGATTTGGACAAATCAAACGTAAGTACAATGTACAGTTTATCTTCCTTTCTCTGGACATCCAGTGGTTTAACTGACAACACCGTCCCGAGAGTTCTTCCCCGATCATCCTCCACATGCCAAGTTCCTGGATCAATCTCACCTTTAATCTCAACTGGAATCTCCAATCCACTCTGAACATCAATCATATGAAAGGGTACTTCGAACTTTGGATATGTTTTCACATTAATTACTGAATCCGGCTGGATACGGTATGTTGATGCATTGCAAACTCCCACGGCATTTCCCCAAAATGTAAATATTGCGATCAAAAAAAGATGCAATATCTTTCCCTTGCTATGTTTAAATCCCTTTGCTTCTTTTTGCTCATCAACGGTAACAAAACGAAATTTCGTTTTGCCAAATGTAACGATATCTCCATTTCGTAATCTTGTTCTGCCAGCTATTTGTTTTCCATTGATGTAGGTATGTTCTCCATATCTGGGAAATTCCGGAGCTTGTATAATAGTCCAACCATCATCGCGATAACCAATGGCAGCCTGTATTTTATCGACCTTATTATCAGCATAGATTTTCAGTTTTGTTTTTGGCGAATTTCTTTCCCGCATTCCTGATCCGATCCAAAGATCAGAATCAGAGGGAAGAGCATATTCAAATCCTTCTCCGTATTTGACACCAAGATTATCAGGGTGACCGAGTAACTTTGCAGAAGTCTTTATCTGAGTAACAATGTTGATTGCCATAACCAGCAGTCCACCAAATAATACAAATGACACGCCAAGAAAATCGACACTTCCGCTAAACTGAGTGAAAAAATGAAAAAGCAATCCACCGATTACGCTTCCAAATCCACCAGCAGTAACGATTGAAAAGCAACGTTCCCAAGATCCCATTCGGATTCGCTCACCCAAACCAACAAATAATCCCAAAATCATTCCTAGCACGAAAATTCCACATAATCTCGGAAATAGAACATGTTTGTTTCCACTTTCCATCAGCATATAGAAAACAAATTTACCCGTAAAAGCACCGGCAGCTCCACCTATTGTTCCTAAAACTCCACCTATAATGAACCATTGAAATTGCTCAATA
Organism: candidate division CSSED10-310 bacterium; assembly: GCA_016929305.1. GTDB lineage: Bacteria > CSSED10-310 > CSSED10-310 > CSSED10-310 > JAFGJC01 > JAFGJC01. The sequence goes on from JAFGJC010000480.1 coordinate 2,716, forward strand.
AATGTCATGAATTTACGATCGCTGTCAAAGATTTGCTCTGCTACCCCAATTGCTCCACCCACAAAAAATCCAAAAGGAATGATAAGCCAATAAATCCAGATCGATTCACCGGATTCAATCTGAAAAAGAGAAATAAGCCACGCCAGTAATCCAGCACAACATCCTACGATAAAATAGTTAATGTTCTTAATCAGGAAAAACATTAGACACTCCTACTGACCTTTTTGTCTTCATTGTAACAACAGCTAATAGAAATACAATCAATCGATTCATTTTGACATTACTTTTACATCAGCAATCATGGGATTAGTGAATTGAGATCCATTCAAATCCTTTAGTGTTTTGCCAAGCATTTCTTCACTATCCTGAACTCCATCGCCATCTGTATCTTTATTCCAGGGATCTGTGAGAAGTTTTTGCATAGGATATTTCGAGGTGAACCAAACCATGTAATCATCATATTCTGCTGAGTACCTGCCATAATATTCCTCACTATCAAGTAATCCATCTTCATCCGAGTCCAAGTCTACATCATTACCATGTATTGTGTGCGCAGGATCAGATTCCAAGCCGAAGTTTGGTTCTTCTAGAACAATGCGATATTGCCATCCCGGTATTGATTGTTTGATGGGAAGTTCCATTTTTCGTGATTGATTAATATTCCAGATTTGACTCAATATTTCATGATAGCTGTTTTCATCTGGAACATTCTCTTTCACTCTTGATGTTTTTTTTTGGAAGACATGACAAATTAACTGATTAATATTATGGACTTTTGCAGTACTTTCGATTTTTTCATTTAATTTCAAATCCAATTGGTATCCCTGGTCCTGAGTGCCTGAAATATATACATCTTTTGACAGAATGCTTGGAATCACAGTAAGCTCTTTGGGCTTAAGAAAAAAAATAATTAATGATGTTAAAACGATCAGACTGACAACAAGAAGGATAATACCAACTCTCTTCCATTTTTTATGTGTATGCTGGGGGTTGCCGTTCGTTAAATGCTTTCGTGTGCTCATTGTTTGAGTTGAATTTATATCATTTTCGCTGTGATTTTCATTTGAAGTCGATCCAAAAGAATGATTTTCAGTTTGGGAGATGTTATTCATTTCTATATGATTTGATTTTTCTGCTGTGATATCGAGTTGTTTTGTTGTGCTTGCAGGATTACCGTCGTCATCCAGATCAAGAATGAAGTCCGGTTTTTGACCGGATATGAATGTCTGGAGTGGTAGATTGTTCAGTGGTTGTTTTAGAAAAAATCCCATTCTTTTCTCTCGAGGTTGAACAACAATACCGATTTTCCATTCCGCTCGGCAGCGTCGATTGTGCATCTGTGCATCGAAACTTGAGAAAAAAACAGGATGATCGGGATGACTGTGATAAAAACCGATAACGGAAAGACTTTTTCCCTTATTGGAGAGAAATCTCCGAATCAGTTCGTCCTCAACAGCACCGAAAGAACATTGATCATTACGATCTTCTTCACTGATAGGAAATTCCATGATATCCGTGATGGCAACAATTGGATATGATTCTCTTAAAACAATACCAATTAACGCACCTTTAACTTCTAGTGCTCCATTATACTCATCCCGTGTAACGCCGGTAACCGCGTGACGAAAAATACGTCGATACACACTGTTCGCACAAAATATTTTCAAAGGACAAAAACGCTGATCTCCGGGAATTGGATAAATTTCAATATCTTTTATAGAAGGTCGAACGCCAAGAAGTTGAAATGAATCAGACCGCTGAAGTGGCGATTCAGAA
>JAFGJC010000481.1 GCA_016929305.1 candidate division CSSED10-310 bacterium
CCGATCTCTCATCAATGCTTGAAAAACACGTGTCGATAACACCCTATATCGTTCACCACGATGATGCTGAGATGACTGAACCCACCGGAGAATTTTATCAGGGACCTGATGATTTGCTGAAATATCTTCAATTCACTTACTGCATAAAATGCGGATGTTGTATGGCCGCCTGTCCGACTATGGCAACAGATAATGCCTATATCGGTCCTCAACCACTGGCTCAGGCGTATCGCTATTCAGCCGATAATAGAGATGAGGGTTACGAAAATCGAAAAGAAAAAATATCGGAATCGCATGGTATTTTCAGCTGTCATTATGGCGGCGAATGTTCAGCCGTTTGCCCAAAAGGAGTTGATCCCGCTAGAGCTATCCAGTTAATGAAACGACGTTTGTTTTATGATTTTCTGAAATTGACGAAAAAACATAAATCCCCCCAAATTCTGAAAAAACCTGAAGGTGTAGAACGACGATCAGATATACCATTTCCGCCGGAGTATACAGTTCCTCAAAGTGACTAGCTGGAATTGGAATGAGTCGCTGGTTTTCCGAAAATATAGATTTTCTCAGCTGTAATAACAGGATTGGTATCAGACCAGTTTATTGCTTTTAACTACAGAGTTTTCAAAGAGGATTGAAGATGAGTGAATAATTGTACAAATTGTATGTACTGCGCCGGTTCCGTAAATGAAAAAATCTGTTTCTTATATTCCGCTATATAAGGTAATCCTCTGCAGTACCAAGCAGCGTGCTTCCTGAAAATAAGAGCGGATCTTCTGGCTCCGTAAAGATCAGTCAATAGATCAAGATGTGTCAGCATAACATCAAATTTCTCATTTAGAGGAATTTCCGTTATTGGAGTTTGTTTTTCAAGGAATGCCTCAATTTGAGCTGGCAGCCATGGATTGCCTAAAATGGCTCTGCCAATCATGACCGCGTTGCAATGTGTGCTATGGAATACGCCCAAAGCGGTGTCGCCATTAACGACATCACCATTGCCGATAATAGGCAACCGGCTGGCTTCAACAACCTCTGCAAGCGCTTTCCAGTCAGCCGGCTGTGAATAATTGGATCGATATCGAGCATGAACAGTGATAAAATCGAGACCGGTATCTTCAGCCATGCGAATGAACTCAATGATGTTTTTCTGGCTCGGGGACCAGCCCAGTCGAAGTTTTACGCCCACACATTTATCGGTACACTTGCGTATTTTCTTCATCAGCCTTTCTGCAAGTCTGGGATTTTGCATCAAAGCGATACCACAACCGCTTCTGACGATTTTTTTTGCCGGGCAACCCATGTTGATGTCCAAACCGTCAGCACCATTATCAATAAGAACATGCGCAGCATCACTCAATTTTTCAGGATCGGTGCCAAAAATCTGAGCGATAATCGGGGATTTTCTTTGTTGAGGGAGCAGAAGATGGGTAATTAAAGCTGGTTTCTGAAGCAAACTCTGGGCTGAAATCATTTCGGTCCACATGAGAGGGCATTCGAGTTTATCCAGAAGTGCTTGAAATGCGACGTCTGTTACCCCAGCCATCGGTGCTGAAACAACTCGGCACTTAATATTGCCATCATTGAGTGACAACATAGCAACAGCTTACGTTTGGAGTTAATGTTTCATCAATTCCAATACGGATACAATCTGGATTCCTTGCGCTTTAATTTCCGGCAGTTTTCGGCACAGCGCATCCAGTGTTTCAATCTGAGCATGACCGATGCCTATAGCTGTCCCGTTATCAATCGCTTTTGTCACGAGCAAATCCAAATTACCATCCACATCGCCCCCGTTATTACCTTGGTCAATAAAAACATCCCGGGATGCGTGAGCCAGTCCGATCTCAGCGGCAATATCCGCAGCAACGGTCTTATGGGTCGTTCGACTGTCAAGAAAGGGCAGATTGTAATCCTTTAAAATTGTTAAAATACATCTCATTCGATGGGGATCTGCAGTGAGTTTGGATCCCATATGATTGTTTACCCCGTCAACTCTGGGTATATCATCCAAAATGGCTTTGAGTGATTCCTTGAGCTGGGTGTCAGACATTTGAGTCGTCAGAAAATCAGATTTTTGGCTGCCCATGGCTGATGCCGATTCAGGTTCCATCGGCAGGTGCAAAAATACTGTCTGATCATGATCTCTCGTCAAAATAATTGTATCTTCGCTAAAACTGAGACCAGGTATGACAGCGAGAGTTATGGGAACATCTATCTGATCTAAAAATTTTTGTGCAATATTCAAATCAGTGCCGAAATCGTCAAACACCAGTGCTATCTGAGGGGTTTTCTTACTCGATTGATCCACTGGTTCCATAACGGTGTTTTCAGGATGTGGTGAGGCTAAAACAGCATTCGGATTGATAACAGGACCTTCAATATCAATTCGATGAGTCCGACTTGCATCAGTTCCAATAAATACTGTGAATTTACGTGTGTTGACATCTTGTCTTAACATTCTACCATAAACAACAACTCCTGAAGTTTTCAGTAAAGTTTCCAGTTGATCGAAAAGGTCAACAAATTTTCCCTCCGAATCGGTACTGTAAACTTGGTGGGTTAATCGTTCACGTTTGCGGTAGAGGACCGTTCCAATTCTTTTGAGTGAATTCTTGTCGATGTCAAAATTTTTAAGTATCTCACTGAGCTTTTGTTCGACTTCAGCGGGAGTTCTGGCAGTGGTCTGACGGCTAGTGTTTTGATCCGGAATCAATGCAGTTTGTTGGTCTTTGTCCCAGGACAACATTAGAACAACTATCAGAATAGCGAACAAAATCCCCGACAGAAAAACTATTCGGTAGAAGGTTGCTGAAATACTTTTTTTCTTGGCTTTTGAGGTGTTGGATTTTACTTTCAACGATGCGTTTTTTTTATTGGAAGAAGCAGCAGCCCGTTTTGGGTTGGATTTCTTTTCAGGCACCACCACTAACCTCCTGAAGAGAACTGGCATTTAGCGTTTGCAGCGCCAGGTCAATGAAAGGATCCGATTCAGGTTTTGTCAGTGTAGTATCAACAGTTTTATCCGGATTCAGTCCATTATTTTGGCAAATGGAGCCATCAAGCATACCAAAAACACCACTTATTAGATCAATACTGTAGTTAGTGTTGAGTAAAATTCTTTTCAGTTCAATCGCTCTACCAAATGTTTTTTCACCAATGATCTCGCCACGTCCAGCGGTTTTCATGGCGATTGCACAGGTTTCGGCACTCCCTGCTGATGTGGAATCGACAAGGATGACAAGTGGATAATTTTCAAAAGCATATCCATCTTCCGATTTCACGGTCTCAACAATCTTGCCATTTGCATCACAAATCGCACCAATATCTAAACCATCTTTAATAAAGAGGTCAGCGAGTTTAAAACCATCGCGATCCACGCCGTTGTTCAATCCACGTAAATCCAAGATGATACCTTTGTTTGGACGATTATCTTCAATCGTTTTTTTAATCCAATCGAATGCAGTAGCTGATAAACGATTGCTGACTCGTAAATGCACAATTCCATCAATCATTTGAAAGTGTAAGTTACCCGTTTGATTGTAGGGAGTTAACACCAATTTAATTTCGTCAATTGTATTTGTGAGATGATGCTGTACAACGATGTCGACGGTATCATTTTCGAAACCGGATAACATCCTTTCAGCTCTCTGAACTGTGATTAATGGAGCGACCTGATCTTTGATTCTGATAATTGAATCTCCGGCCACCAATCCCGCTTTTTGAGCTGGCGAATCGGGGGATACAGAGATAACTCTGAGAAGAGGTTCTTTATATCCG
>JAFGJC010000482.1 GCA_016929305.1 candidate division CSSED10-310 bacterium
AGGCAAAACCGCATAAAATAGAGGTAAAAGTTGGGTAAACTGTTTGGACAATAGATATACCGGCAATCTTTTGGGTTGCCGGTATGTCATTTACCGAGTATATAAAAGTCGGGTGGAGAAATGGTTAATAAAAAAAATTATTATTCCATTTTGAACGTGAAACCTGATGCGACCGGTAAAGAGATTAGACAGGCGTACCGGCGATTGGCAAGAATGTTCCACCCCGATGTGATCGGGCCTGAAGGAAAAAAACAATTTCAGGATATTCAGGAAGCTTATGCTATTCTGGGAACAAAGGACAAAAAAAAACAGTATGATGATGAGCGAAACGAAAACCGGCAGAAAAGTCATAAAACAACTTTCAGAAACTTACATATGTTTGAAAAACGGTATAAAAGGAGATCTGATATGCCGACTTGGAGTGGCATGGAAACCGGACATTATAATGTCACTCATAGCAGGTATATCAGAGATGTCAGAGGTTCAAAAACCTATGAGTTGAATCTTGCTGGGAATACTAGAGGTCAATATGTTTTGTTGAAGATACCAACTGTTGTTGAACGAAAATTATCCTGGGGTGCGATGCATGTGGAACACAAAATGGAAACCTGCCGAATATGGATTTCCGAATCAGCACAAACAGGAGAGATTTTGGAGATTACAATACCGATAGAGGGTATGCAATCTTTATACATAAAATTGCATTTTGTCGATGAATGACATTATCAGGAGGAAAACGCATGACAAAGCGAATGGATAAATCAACAAAAGAAACATTTAATTTTCAAGCTGAAGTGGCTCAAGTTCTAAATATTGTGATCAACTCACTATACACAGACAGAGAAATTTTTGTCCGGGAGTTGATATCAAACGCCGCTGATGCTCTTGAAAAATTCAGGCATTTAACATTGACAGAATCAGATCTATCCCAAAAGGATCGGGAATTGAAGATAGATATTATGGTGGACGAGAAAGCTAAGACTTTCACGATAACGGATAACGGTATTGGCATGACAAAAGATGAACTGCTGGAGAATCTTGGCAGTATTGCTCATTCCGGTTCGGCAGATTTTCTAAAAAGAATGGCTGAAAATCTCAAATCCGACGTACACCTAATCGGCCAGTTTGGAGTTGGGTTTTATTCCGTTTTCATGGTTGCCAAGAAAGTTACCGTGCAGACTTGTTCCTGCCACACCGATGATCCTGGATATGAGTGGGAGAGTACTGGTGATAACAGCTTTACCATACAAACAAAGCCGGATTTATCTGTAGGCACCAAAATTATACTGCACTTGAAGGATGATGCAGTTGAGTTTGCAAAACCGTTTACCATTCGTCAGAGTATTAAAAAGTTTTCCAGTTTCGTGCCGATTCCGATATTTTTAAACGGTGATCGCGTCAACACGATTCAGGCGGTGTGGACAAGAACTCGTGGTGAAGTGAAAGACGAAGAATATGTGGAATTTTACAAATACCTTTCGGGTGGGTTTGATGATCCTCTGGATTGGATGCACTTTGCAACAGATGCGCCGTTGTCAATACATTCGCTTCTCTATATACCGACGGAAAATGTGGAGAAGTACGGATTTTTTAAACTCGAATCCGGCGTCGATCTTCATTGCAAAAAGATACTTATCCAAAAAGGTGCGAAGGATATACTGCCCCCTTATTTCCGATTTATTAAAGGGGTTGTTGACAGTGAAGATATTCCTCTGAATATATCCCGTGAATCCATGCAGGACAGCTTGTTGTTAAAAAAAATCAACAGAGTGCTGACGGGACGGCTCATCAAACATTTTGACACCATGTCAAAAAATGAACCCGAAAAGTATTTAAAGTTCTGGAAAACCTTCGGTCCGTTTATAAAGGAAGGCATCGTTTCTGACCAGGAACAGCGTGACAATATTGCTAAGTTGCTGCGTTTTCAAACCTCCAAAACAAAAGAAGATGAAATGATTTCGCTTGATGAATATGTCGGCAGAATGCCTGATAACCAAAAGGAAATCTATTTTATCAATGGAGAAGATCGCAGCAGTATTCTCTCAGGTCCGTATGCCGAGGTGTTTTTGGATAGAGATATCGAGCTTATTTTCAACTTTGATCCCATTGATGATTTTGTGATGAATCATCTGGGCAAATACCTGGATAAATCGTTCATTTCAGCGGAGTCGGAAACCATTAAATTACCTGAAAAATCTAAAATTATCACCGATACATCTGAAACAACATCCAGCGAGAAAATTGACAAAAAGATAACGAAGCAACTGCAAACAGAGATCAAAAAGATTCTGGGAGACAAAATCGCTGATGTACGCGCATCAGAACGTTTAGTTGAAAGTCCTGTTATTTTGATCAATCCAATGAGTCAGATTACTGGAGCGATGCAAAGGATTATTCGGAGTGTCAATAAGGAAAACATTCCGACATCCCATTATATTTTTGAATTTAATCCTCACCATCATCTCATACAGAAACTTTCGAAGATGATCGACAGTCATCAGACCATGTTCGAGCTTGTTATTGAGCAGTTATATGATCAAGCGGCACTGGCGGCCGGATTGCCCGTAGAAATCAAAACCCATATCGACAGAATATATAAGATTATCGACAAGGCTGTTGCAGAAACGTAAGATAAGCCTGGAAATTTTCAGATCGCATTTGAAACCTGATTATTCCGCGACGAAGTGGTTACGTCGCATTCCGAAGCATGCAGCTGTTGTTGTGCATTAAATGCACACATATGTGTACGGCATGAATTTTGAATAAATGAAATAAAGGAATAATGATTTAGCAAGGAGATAATGACATGGATATTAACAGATTAACGCAAAAATCACAGGAAGCGATTCACGACGCTCAAGTAAAAGCTGTCCGGTATGGACATACAGAAATAGATATTGAACATCTTCTTCTGGCCCTGATTGATCAACCGCAAGGATTGATTCCAAGATTGTTAACGCAAATGGATGTCCCGGTGGAATCTCTGAAACATCAGATTGAACAGGAACTGCAAAGAAGACCACGTGTTTCCGGACCGGGTGCTGAACCTGGGAAAGCGTATGTAACGCAGCGGTTGAACATGTTAATGGTGCAGGCTGAGGATGAAGCAAAACGGTTAAAAGACGAATACATCTCGGTAGAACATCTTGTGCTGGCGATGCTGGAGGAACAGGAAGGATTTACCGGAGGATTGTTTCGTGATTTTGGGATAACAAAGGACCGATTTCTTAACGCATTGATAAATGTTCGCGGCCATCAGCGTGTGCAGAGTGCAACGCCTGAATCAACATACGAGGCATTGAAGCTTTACGGCAGGAATCTTGTTGAAGAAGCAGATAAAGGAAAATTAGATCCAGTAATCGGTAGAGATGCTGAAATCCGGCGAATTATTCGAGTACTGTCCAGAAAAACAAAGAACAATCCCGTACTGATTGGTGAGCCGGGTGTCGGTAAAACAGCGATTGTGGAAGGATTGGCGCACCGTATTGTTAGAGGTGATGTGCCCGAAGGTCTAAAAAACAAAACGATTTTTGCATTGGATATGGGTGCGTTAATTGCGGGAGCTAAGTATCGAGGTGAGTTTGAAGAACGACTGAAAGCTGTGCTGCAGGAGATTAAAGAATCCGATGGCAGAATTCTGCTGTTTATCGACGAGTTGCATACGATTGTCGGCGCAGGAAAAGCGGAAGGTGCGATAGATGCCGGAAATATGCTGAAACCAATGCTGGCGCGCGGTGAATTGCATTGTATTGGAGCGACCACCTTGGATGAATACCGGAAATATATCGAAAAGGATGCCGCTCTGGAAAGACGTTTTCAGCCGGTTCAGGTCACCCAACCATCGGTAGAAGATACCATATCCATTCTTCGAGGTTTGAAAGAACGGTTTGAAGTGCATCATGGTGTTCGAATACAGGACAGTTCTCTAGTTGCAGCAGCGGTTCTCTCAAACCGCTATATTTCCGATAGATTTCTGCCCGACAAAGCCATAGATTTGGTGGATGAAGCTTGTGCAATGATACGAACGGAAATTGACTCCATGCCGACAGCCTTGGACGAGGTGACGCGCAAGATGATGCAGCTCGAGATCGAAGAGGCTGCATTAAAAAAAGAGAAGGACAGAGCGAGCAAGGAACGTTTGGTCGCTTTAAGCAAAGAATTGGCTGATTTACGTAATGAATCCAGAGCGATGCGAGTGCAATGGGAAGCTGAAAAAGAGGTAATATCTCGAGTTCAGAATTTGCGTGAAGAGATTGAACGTCTGAGAGGTGAGATTGAGCGTGCTGAAAGAGAATATGACTTAAACAAAGCAGCTGAGTTGAAGTATGGTAAACTCACGACGCTCGAAAAAGATCTTCACGAAGCAGAACAAAAACTGCATGAACGGCAAAACGGCGATAAACTCCTTAGAGAAGAAGTTACGGAGGAAGAAATTGCCGATATCGTTTCTAAATGGACGGGAATACCCGTAACCCGGCTGGTAGAAGGGGAAAAGGAAAAGTTACTCAAACTGGATGAGGTGCTGCATCGCCGAGTTGTCGGTCAGGATGAAGCTGTTCAGCTGGTTGCCGATGCAGTGATTCGGTCCAGATCCGGAATAAAGGATCCAAGGCGTCCTATAGGATCTTTCATTTTTCTGGGACCGACCGGAGTCGGAAAAACGGAGCTTGCGAAAACGCTTTCTGAAGCTCTTTTTGACACTGAAGAAAATATGATCCGTATCGATATGTCGGAGTATATGGAAAAACACTCAGTATCTCGATTAATCGGAGCTCCCCCCGGATATATCGGGTATGATGAGGGAGGTCAGTTAACGGAATCTGTGAGACGCAAACCTTATTCGGTGATACTCTTTGATGAAATTGAAAAAGCACATCAGGATGTCTTCAATATTCTTTTACAAATCATGGATGATGGCCGGGTTACCGACAGCCATGGAAGAGTTGTTGATTTCAAGAATACGGTTATCATCATGACAAGCAATATCGGATCCGAATACCTTTTGGAAACGCTTTCCTCCTCAAGTGAAATTAAACCAGAAACACGAAATCTCATCATGAAAAACCTGAATACTTATTTCCGTCCTGAATTTTTGAATCGAGTGGATGATATCATTATTTTCAAACCTCTGACCTTGGAAGAGATAGAAAAGATCGTCGATTTGCTGATGGAGAACATTCGATCAAGGCTTGAACAAAAAAGCATTTCCATGGAACTCACCGAGTCCGCCAGAAAATTTATAGCAGAAGCCGGGTACGATCCCGTGTTTGGAGCTCGTCCTTTAAAGAGATATATTCAAAGAGAACTTGAAACACGGATCGGCAGAGCTTTAATAGAAGGTTCTCTGGTGGAGGGGGGAAATATTTTCATCAATGTAGAGGACGGTCATCTGGACGTAAAGTACCAAACAAGTTGATGTTTGGAACAATTATTGCCAACGGGTTAAATGTTCGTTCCGTCGAAGATCACTGAATTTTTGGGTATGACAACAATCCCATCTACGATTGCGTAAAGAGGGGTTTCGAAATTATCGGAATTACTGTGATCGCGAATGATAACATTATTGCCAATGCGAGCATTTTTATCGATGATTGCCTTTTCTATTCTGGTGTTTTTACCGATACCTATCAAGGGAAATCCTCTAGACCTATTATAGGATTTCTCTGACTCGCTTTCATAGAAATCAGCACCCATCATGACGACTCGCTTTAATATTGATCCCGGTCTGACAACACTTCTGAGACCAATAACACTCTCTTCAATATGTGCATCCAGCATTCGGCATCCATCGGCGATAACAACCCTGTTTAATGCACAATCATCGATCCATGATGGTGGAAGAAATCGCGATCGTGTGTAAATTGGGTTTTGAGGGTCATAAAAATCAAAAGGGGCATCGGGATGGGTTAATGCAATGTTTGCCTTATATACTCGACGACAAATTAAATTGCGCATAATTTTCGTAGAATATCATTTGGAGGACGCCACGATATAAAGGTGTCTTCTACAGCAG
>JAFGJC010000483.1 GCA_016929305.1 candidate division CSSED10-310 bacterium
AGCTATGGTCAAGGATCTTCGAGAGAACATGCTGCTCTTTGTCCGATGTATATGGGTGTAAAGGCAGTTATTGCAAAAAGCTTGGAAAGAATTCATAAGGCAAACCTAATTAATTTTGGAATCATTCCTTTAATCTTTATAAATAAAGAAGATTATGATTACATTGAGCGCGGAGATCACCTTGAAATTCCTGGGATACGACAAATACTTTCGGGTATTGAGGAGAGTGTGACAGTCATCAATACTACAAAAAATAAAAAATTCCAAGCGACTTTCGATCTCTCAGAACGTGATAAAGAGATCATTCTTTCTGGAGGGTTACTAAATTACATAAAATAAGATGGAGGAATTTATTCAATGAAAAAAGAACAAGACATTCAAAACCAAAAAAACAAAATAAAAGTTAAAACTACAATCGTCGAAATTGATGGAGATGAAATGACTCGAGTCATGTGGGCGATGGTCAAAGAGAAGCTTCTTTTTCCATTTCTCGACATAAACCTTGAATATTATGATCTCGGATTAAAAAAACGTGATGAGACAGACGATAAAATCACGATTGATGCTGCAAACGCGATTAAAAAGCATGGTGTAGGTGTCAAATGTGCGACAATCACACCGAACAAAGATCGCATCAAGGAATACAATTTGAAAAAGGAATGGCCAAGTCCGAATGGTACCATCCGAGCAGTCCTTGACGGAACCGTATTCCGCAGCCCAATCCTTGCTAAGAACATTCCTCCTAGTGTACGGAATTGGAATAAACCAATTCATATCGGAAGACATGCGTATGGTGACGTATACAAAAATCAGGAAATTCTCGTTCCTAGAGCTGGAAAGGCAGAGCTATTGTTTACACCAGCTGACGGTGGGCAACCTATAAAACTAACTATCCATGAGTTCAAAGGACCTGGAATCATCCAAGGGATTCACAACACTGACAAATCTATTAGTAGCTTTGCAAAAGCATGTTTCACTTATGCATTAGACCAAAAAATCCCTTTATGGTTTGGAACGAAAGACACGATTTCAAAAACATATGATGCGCGATTCCGACATATCTTTCAGGAGGAATTTGAGAAAAATTGGAAGAAAAAATTTGAGGAAGCAGGAATCGAATACTTCTTTACCTTGATAGATGACGCAGTCGCCCGTATCATGAAATCCGAAGGTGGTATGTTATGGGCTTGTAAGAACTACGATGGAGATGTCATGTCTGATATGCTTGGGGCTGCGTACGGGAGTCTTGCGATGATGACTTCTGTTCTGGTATCGCCCGAAGGATTCTTTGAATATGAGGCTTCACATGGAACCGTTCAAAAGCATTATTATAAATATTTGAAAGGTGAGAAAACCAGCTCAAACCCCATGGCTCTTATTTTCGCTTGGACCGGCGCTTTAAGGAAACGAGGCGAGCTAGACAGCACACCGGACGTCGTTGATTTCGCTCACAAACTTGAACAGGCGTCATTGGAGACGATTCAAAGCGGGATCATGACCGGTGATATTCTTAAAGTAGCACTACCAAACTCGAAAAACAAACAGGTCTACACTGAGGAATTTATTGACGCAATAGCGGATCACTTAAAGAAAAAAATGAAAAAAGGAGAATGAAATATGGCACAGAAAGCAATCCGAGAAGCAGACGGAAAACGCATGATTGCACATTTGCTAAAAGAGTATACGAATGGAAAATATACTATTGATGAGAAATTTGTGACAGTAGGACCACAGACTGATTTAAAGAAACTCCCCACTACTTATAAATGGCTTATGAAAGAAAAACTGGTGGTAAAACCAGACCAACTAATCAAAAGAAGAGGGAAAAGTAAACTTTTACTCCTGAATGTGGGTTGGAAAGAAACGGAGAGATGGATTAAACAGCATATGAACAAACCAGTTACTGTTGGAACTGTGACCGGCATTCTTAATCACTTCATTGTCGAACCATTCGTGCCGCATAATGAAAGTGATGAATATTACCTTGCGATTCTTTCACAGCGAGACAGTGATCAAATATTATTCCATCATCAGGGTGGCATCAACGTCGGGGATATCGATACAAAAGCAGTTCGGATGGACATCCCGATTGGAACGTATCCAAATACTTCCGACATTGAAAAAAAACTTCTTAGCAACATTCCGAAGGAACGACGAGGACTCATTGCTGGTTTCATTGAAGGGATGTTTAAATTCTATGCAGATCTCAACTACACCTACCTTGAGATTAACCCATTCGTCGTGCGCAAGGATCGTATTTTCCCCTTAGATCTTGCTGCAAAACTCGATGACACTGCTGAGTTTATCAGTGGGAAAAAATGGGGTGGAATAACATTTCCATCACCATTTGGACGCATGCTTTCAAAAGAAGAAGCATACATTGAAGATCTTGATTCAAAGACCGGTGCATCGTTGAAACTCACAGTCATCAATTCGGAAGGACGGGTGTGGACCATGGTCGCGGGTGGTGGAGCATCTGTCATTTATGCAGATACAATTACGGACTTAGGGTTCATGAATGAGATGGCTAACTATGGTGAATATTCTGGTGATCCAAACGAAGAGTTCACTTATCTTTATGCACGAACGATTCTTGATTTGATGACGCGTAAGAAGAACCCAAGGGGAAAATTCTTACTGATCGGTGGTGGTATCGCCAATTTTACCGATGTTGCGAACACGTTCAAAGGTATTGTACGAGCGTTAAAAGAATATAAAGAGAAACTCCGGGAAAACAAAGTGAAAATTTATGTTCGTCGAGGTGGACCGAATTATAAAGAAGGTCTTCGCATCATGCGGGAGCTCGGAGAACAACTCGGTGTACCAATCGAAGTCTACGGACCAGAGACACATATGACAAAAATTGTTACGATGGCGTTGAAAGGAGGGAAGTAACTATGGCAAGAAAAGAGTATATTTTGTTTGATAAAGATACCCAGGCTTTCATCTATAACATGCAGACTAATGCGGTGCAGCGAATGTTGGATTTCGATTATGTTGCCGGGAGGAAAACTCCTTCTGTTGCTGCGATTATCAACCCAACCGGATCTGATGGCATCCAGAAGTTCTTCTTCGGACCAAAAGAAATCCTTGTTCCTGTGTATAAATCAATGAAAAATGCAATGAATCGACATAAGAATGTAGATGTGATAATCAACTTTGCATCATTCCGATCGGCTGTAGCATCAACTGAAGAGGCATTCGCGTTTCCGCAGATTAGAACCGTCGTAATTATTGCAGAAGGCATCCCGGAACGTAGGATGCGGGAGTTAATTACAAAAGCAAAGCAACTCAATAAGATAATTATCGGACCTGCGACCGTAGGAGGAATTGTTGCGGGAGCATTTAAA
>JAFGJC010000484.1 GCA_016929305.1 candidate division CSSED10-310 bacterium
AATCATGACAGAAAAAGCAAGACAAAATAAAAGTATAATTATAAGCCAAATATGTTTTGCTGGGTGTTTTCGAAAAACGAGTACGATTGCCATTACATAAACAGGCCAATACAGAATCTGCGAAAGATGCAAAATCGGTGCTATAGCGGTGGTGAAACAGAACAGAAGAGCCCACTTATAATTTTCAAAAGCTTTTAGAAGAAGAAAGAGATTTACAAGAATCCAGAGTCCATCAATTGTATACACCTCAAAAAGGGTTGATTGCCCCCAGTGCAAGGGTGACAGAACGAAAAGTGCCAGGGCTGAAAATGATGCATAAACGGATATATGTAAACGGATGAGCAGATGGAACATGATCAATCCGGCTAGAGCACCTGCTAATCCAGACAGAAGGTTCATTCGAGCTGACACCGAAGCGATCGGCAAAAGCCGCTCAATGGTATTTCCGATGATTATTTGTAACGGATATCCAGGATTATGGCATATACCAAGTACCCATGCTGCTGTAACAAATTCAGCGTTATCTCCAAACTGAACATTCGGAGACGACGTTCGTACAAAAAATGCAAGGAAAAATAGAAATAACAAAACGGATATCCATGGGATTGTTGTTTTTTTCAATTCCATTTTCGATTCCGCCATAAATACCATCCATAGAATATCATCGAACCGAAGGAAAGGAACAATAGAAAACGACGATAGCCCGGCTCATATTTCAGATAAATGGTTTGACTGTCAGAAGAAATTCTAACGGCACAAAAAAGGTAATTGGCTCTGAAAACAGTTGTGGAGATATTGTCGATTTTGGCTTTCCAACCAGGATAATACGCATTTGAAATAACAACATATCCGTTTGTTGACGATTCGAGGTCAATACGGACTTCCTCATCACTCAATTGGTGGTAATTTATATGCACATTGTATTTCTTTTCATTATTTCTGGCTAATTGTTGAGGTGCTTCCTCCAATGCGACAATATTTCGAAGTTCATTGAAGTTTTCAGAAACAAACCGCAAGGCCTGTATCGGCTTATCTACGACGGCAGCATTGGCAACAAACCAGGCTCTGGGAAATGCGAGTTTATCGATTAAAATGTTATCAGACTCGGGTTCGAGATCTGTTTTTGACAGTAATTGCCGGTTTCTGACCGGCCACCCGATCCAGTACTTTACGCCAGCGAGTTTAGTCAGGGTTCCCGGCGTATTTGGAAGAGCAAACACCTGAGATTTTTGGAAATCATCTCCGTTTGAGGCATTCATATAGTTTTGAAATCTAAGTAACGGCAACGGTCTATATCCTGCAATTGTTGATAAGCCAAATTCCCTGTGTCTGTTGATAAACACAGGAAACGTATAGAGTACAGACCGGTAATTTTTTTCGAGGATGTTATTATCCAGATTGTTTTTCACATAAACTTGCAGTTTTTTTATGTCGCTGCTTTCAGGCTTGAGAAATGCACCATTTACAGTTAGAAGATCCAGAAATATGATTGAAGACGTTGCCAAAATAATAATCTTCTGACTATCCATTCTGCTTCGGAAAAAAGACCAACCCACCGATATGATAATAATAAGAATTCCCCAAACAAATCCCAGTAAATGATGGATTTCATACCGATGGCTGTTATTGTCGGAGAGGAAATTCAGATAGAAGATAAGGATCAGAACAGCAAAAAGAACAGAATAACGCGTATGAGTTTTTGGATTTTTTTGGTTCAACATCTCATCAAATCCATGTCCGCATAACACGGAAATGGCAACAGTTGTGAGCAGCAGACCTCTGGACCACATTCTGAATCCACCCGCTAGTGGAATAAAAGATTTACTTAATAAAAATGACATATCAGGAAAGATAGACAAAGCAAACCCTAATCCGGCCAGTGTATATAACATCGGTTGCCGTTTTACGCCAGCTGACATTGCTAATATTAATGGCAAAATGCCGATATAATTGAATTTTTCATAAAATTGTTTGTCTGAGTCCTGGTAATGAGCGATTGATTTCAGCTGCGGTAAAATATAAGTGTCCAAGTTTTTGAGAGTAGCTATTGATGACAGTGTCTGATCAGCAGTGATCGAAGAACGGGCAGAATGTACAAACAACTCAGAGGACAGAAACACAGGTCCGCATACTATCAGCGCGAGCATAACTCCTGAACTGACAAACACAAATCTGCTCTGTGAAGCGATTTTTCTTCTTTTAGAAATAAGCAAAGGCAGATAGATGATGACAGCACAAATAGTAAAGAATGATGTTTGGGGATGTCCTGCCAAGTACTGAAGAGCAAGGCAAAAAACTGAATAATGGATGTGACGGGGTGTGTGTGTTCTTATGGCGCTGTCAAGAAATGCCAATATCAGTGGCAGCCAGATCGCTGAACAAATGAGAGTATAATGTCCGGCGAAGCAATGTGCACAAAAGTATCCTGAATAACCGAAAACAATACCGGCAAGGGCTGCAGCATGACGTGACGTTCCTCGAATTATACACCAATAACCCGTGAAAATAGCTCCCAAAACCAAATGAATAATCACGATAAGTGTTACAGCAAAAGGAACATTCACGGCAAAAAAAATCCAATTGAACGGATACAGGAGTGCTGATTGGGGATCGGCCAGAACAGGATATCCGGTCATGATGCTCGCATCCCACCATGGCAACTGCAATGCCATAATTTTAGAACGGATCATCTCCCACCAGGGGATAAACTGATAGAGATAGTCATGTCCCGAAATCCAACTATGCTGTATTGCACATCGAATGATCAACAGGATAAGAGGTATGAAAAACAACATAACTTGAACTGAGAAATTGAGATCTGGAATTTTACTTCGCGTTACTTTCAAAGAATTTCTCTTAATTCTGAGTGGGTTTTGAATAATTTTAATACCGTACGGCAAGCATGTCAGCTTTGCAAGTCTGTTGATTTGCTTTCCCCGGCGGAGGATATACAATATCCCGGTTGGAAAGTCTATGTCGGAAGAGGAGATTAGCTATGAGTTCTGATGATTCGAACCATGTTGAAAACCGGTGTGCCATAATTGCCGAAAAAATGAAGAAACACGAAATTGCGCAAGCCGTAATCGACAGATTTTTGCTGCATTATAAAAAACTTGTCAATGGTGAAACGGGAATGATAAGCAACACATCAATAAAACCTCTTTGCAATGTTACAGATTCTGAAATGCTAAAAGGTTATGAGGAATCGGGTCGAAATGCTCTGGCAAGAACTGTGATGATTAAATTGAACGGAGGTTTGGGAACCAGCATGGGAATGACAGGTGCCAAATCTCTTCTTGAAGTTAAGAAGGGTTATTCATTTCTTGATATTATCATTCATCAGATCCTTAATTTACGAAAGCGCTATGATGTAAAAGTACCTGTCCTTTTCATGAATAGCACAACAACGAGAAAAGATACGATTGCTGTCACGAACAGATATCCTGAATTGAAGACGGATATTCCTGTTGATTTTCTTCAAAACCGTGTTCCCAAAATATCAAAGAAAACATTGTTACCGGTGCGATTTCCTGATGATCCCGCATTAGAGTGGTGTCCGCCAGGACATGGAGATATCTATAATGCGTTAACTTCATCAGGAATACTCGAATCCCTTGTGAATAAAGGATATGTTTATGCTTTTGTTTCCAATGCTGACAATCTGGGTGCCGTTTTGAATCTTCAGATATTAGGGTATTTCGCTCAGAAAAAACATCCTTTCATGATGGAAGTCGCTGACCGGACAGAGAATGACAGGAAGGGAGGGCATCTGGCTATTCTACCAGAAGGACAACTGATTTTGAGAGAGATTGCTCAGTGCCCAAAAGATGAATTGGATGATTTTCAGGATTACACAAAATTCAAATATTTCAATACAAATACTATTTGGCTGAATTTGAAAACCCTATATCAAATCATGCAAGATCAAAACGAACGATTTAATCTTCCCATTATTATAAACAGTAAAACAGTAGATCCCCAAGACCCCGAATCCGAACCTGTTTATCAAATTGAGACTGCTATGGGAGCAGCAATTTCAATAATCAAAGATGCTTCGGCACTTCGGGTTCCAAGAGGTCGATTTCTGCCTGTCAAGACGACTCAAGATTTACTCGGAATGTGGTCAGATGTTTATAATCTTACCGATGATTTCCATCTTTGCCTACATCCATCACGCGATAAAAGTGTTATCATCAATTTGGATCCTGAGTATTATAAACTCATTAACCAGCTTACGACCCGTTTTCCTTCAGGTGCACCGTCCTTGCTGAATTGCGAGCGATTAGACATACAGGGCGATATCTATTTCGGATCTGATATAATTCTTAGAGGCTGTATCAGACTGGTCAATAATAAGGATCGTCCGGCACAGGTTCCTGACCGAACCGAAATTGTGAATAAGACAGTTATTTTTTAAGTCGATTTAGTTATTCATACAATCTGAATTTAAAAATAGAATTTCGAGCATTAGCTCGTTCCAAAATCACTTTAATTTTTTGATCAGGTTGCAGATCAAGACCAAAAGCGATCGGAATATCGGCATCAACAGCATAATCCAATATCCAAACTTGATATCTTCGTGGAAAACGATCCAATACAACGGCATCAAAAAGAGTACCTTCATATTTCTGTAGATGTTTTGTTAACCAGTACCGTTCCCGATTGGCAACGATGGTATTTGTGCGAGATGCTGTTGTATCTATTTCGTAAAGCAGGTTCTGTAATTCTTCGGTACTATAAAGCAGTTTGGTATTCAGCATGTTTTTAAGTTGACGCTGTGCCAAAATGTCAAAATATCTTCGCAGAGGTGATGTGATTGTGGAATATGCTTCAACTCCCAGGCTGAAATGACGTTTAGGAGTTATTGAACTTAACGCACGATTCATCAAACGCCGCTGGCGATAGGAAACAAGGGGGTCAAATCCATTTTCAACCACAGGTATCGGTTCTTTGGGAGGATCCTGGTATCTATAGGGAAATGGTCCATTCCTCTCACTTGCATATGTGGCTGCCAGCCAATTCGAGAGGATCATGCATTCAGAAACGATACTCTGAGAAGCAGTTTCTCTTTCCCGTTTGGTGACAAATATACTTTTATCTTCATTTACACGTAAGATCACTTCAGGTCTTGGCATAACGATGGCGCCCTGCTCGACGCGTTTCTGTCGTAATGCATCAGTTACAGTCTTCATTAGTCGGAAGGGATTGTCGTGGATCATAAGATCGACATCTTGATATGTCAGGCATCTCTTTACTCTGATTACAGATGGCGTAATACGGTAGTGAAGAATATTACCTTGCGGGGTGAGTGTGACCAGTGTACTGAGACAACGTCGATCCTCTCCAGGCAGGAGGCTTGCGTATTGCTCCGAGAATTCAACAGGAAACATAGGAATCACTTGATCGGGCATATACAAAGTTTGTGATCTTTCACGAGCTTCCAGATCAAGAAAACTGTCAGGAACAATATATTCGGCGACATCAGTGATATGTATCCCTAGCTCTAATTTATTTTCAGACAATATTCGCAACGACAGGGCATCATCCCTGTCCTTCGTTTCCCGGTTATCAATAGTAAACGTATCAAGGTCTCGAAGATCAATACACTTGTCAATGTTGCCGGACTTTTTGAGTAGACATAATGATTGTAATTCGGAGTAAGCTTCTTTGGAGAAATTTTCTGGAAAATTTAAACGAATCAGCTCCAAATTTTGATCGATATCAAATACACCAAGTTTGACAAGTAGATCAAAGACGCTTTCTGGTGTTGCCGTTCGCGAAATCTTTAAAATTTTCAATACCCAACCTTTATCAGGTTGATCGGGAATGTTTGCAGCTAGTGCTTTGAGTGCATTTAACAGTCTTTGAGTCAGGGGTGGTGGTGGTGTTGACGGTTGATTTTCAGAAGCTGATTTCAACCATGCTGCAAGTTCATGAATACGCTTTTCCTCGTCAATTCGCTGTTTCTTTGCAAAGAGAGCTTTATTAACAGTTTCCTCATCGCAAACACTGATCCAGTCCGCATTCAAAGAAAAATAGATTTTGTCTGTTACAATCGCTCGTACCAGCGCTGCCTCATGATCTAAAGATGCATGTGAGCTCCAGGTCAGTTGCACTAATTCCTTCAGCTTTATTTGCTCATACTCACCATGCACAAGATTCCAGAGTTCTTCCAGGTTTACTCCTGAAAAAAGTTCATTTCTTTCCACGTTTGCCTTCCGCAACTGAATGATTAAATTTGGTTTTGCCTGGGTCATATCCATAGCTGTTGGACTTCTGTGAAGTATTCGAGAGGGAGAGACATTGATTTGACGGCTTGACTCCGTTAAAACCTGTATTTTATTTTTTTTGAAATTTATCACGACACCAATGACAATTCGTTTTTGATCAAAAAACTCAACAATATCTCCAGAATAGAAATCAATCGCCACATTTACCTCTCAGATTCATTTTTTAAACCGTGGAATTAGAAGAAATGATATTCACCTTCACCTGTGCTGAGATTCATTCTACAATGGATAAACTGATAAGGCTACGTTTTAATTCATAAGGCATCAATGATTGGAATTGGATTTACGGAGAAACTAGGTTAAGATAATACGCTGAGAGTTGGAATGATGCGAAAAAAAGAAAAAGCGATCATTATCGTTGCAGTAAGTGATCTGATGGTTACAGCGCTAAAATTTGTTCTGGCGGTGTTCACCGGCAGTTTGGCACTCTTGGCCGATGCTTGGCATTCATTCGGTGATTTAGCGACATCACTTATCGTGTTTGTTTCTCTGCTGATTGACAGGAAAACCGAAGATCAAACCTTGCAGATGCCAAACGAAAACAAACCGGTAATTATTCGCAGGGGAAATTGGGAATTACGAGTATCTCTTTTGATCGGTATTGTTCTTATCATCATAGCTGGAAATGTTTTAAAAAAATCCATCACCGGTTCTGATTTCAAAGATATCAGCTATCCAGGAATCGCATCACTTTTCGTTCTTGTTTTGATGCTTGTCAGCTATTTACGATTCAAGTTTGAATTGAGTGTTGGTGAGGAAACTCAGTCACCAGCTCTTATAGCGGATTCATATCATTCAAAGGTCGATATCTACATTCTTGGGTTGGTATTGATATCGCTCTGCGCGGAATACATCAATCTTCCCCTGGATCGCTGGGCAGCAGCTGTTATCGGGCTTCTTATTTTAAGTGTGGCAAGTCAGATTTTTTACCGCGCATTGAGACAATTACTCAAAACAAGCCAAGATACTGCTCCAGAAATGCGATGTATGGAGGATAATCTTATTTTGTTGTTACTGGGCGGTATCTCGCAGAGCAAATATCGCATAAAAGAATTTCTTATAAGGTTTGAAATATTCAGCGACCAGAAATTGTTGATAAAATGGACCCGCCGTTTGGTAATTATACTAATTGGGCTGTCCCTGGCAGTCTATTTGTGCAGCGGTTTTTACGTCGTAAATTCCAACGAGAGAGCTATAGTTGAGTGTTTTAAAGTTCCAATAAATATTAAATCCCCTACCGGACCCGGATTGCATTATTTTTTTCCTTCACCTATCGGTCGAATCAAAAAGGTGGATATCGAAACAATTCATCGAAAACAGATCGGTTATCAATCTTCTGAAAGAAAAGAATACATCTTTTGGACCAATGTTCATTATATTCGGGAATATTCTATGCTAACAGGCGATAATACATTTCTGGATATAGCCGCCAATCTTCACTATCGTATTAAAGATCCTGCTGCCTACCTCTATTTTTCTTCGGATCCACTCACGGTTTTGGAGACACTAACATATCAAACACTTATGAATATTATCGGTCAGGGGGAATTCTTTGACATGATAACTTTCTGGCGTGACGAGATGGAAGATCAGGTGCGTGAAGATATCCAGGAGTCATGCGATAGATTTAATTTGGGTATTGAGGTTGTCGATGTTTTTCTAAGAGATATGCACCCACCTGTGGATGTAGCGCCTTCATTTGAGGATGTTGTCAGCGCGCAGGAGGATCTGGAAACTTTTACTGAAGAAGCTATTGGGTATAAAAAAGAATTATTACCGCTGGCCAATAGTGAATCAACTAAATTGATTTCAGAGGCAGAAGCAAACCGTAATAACTCTGTCTTGCTTGCAACAGCCAAAGCAAATGTATTCAAGTCCTTGGAATATGCTTTTCAAAAAAACAGAAATGTTAACAAAATCAGAGTTCGTTTGGAAACTCTTGAAACAGCCCTGTACAACATACCCAAAATCGTTATCGATAGTAACAATAATCGATATCCGGTAGATGTCTTTCTTGATACAACTGGATCTATGAACGCCTCTATGGTACAGACATCTGGCGAAGATGCAGGAGGTGAATTTTGAAAGCCAGGGGATGGTTGATAACAGGTATTGGTTTAGGAGCTCTTATTGTTCTAATTTTCTTAAGCCTTTATACGGTCGGTGCAGATGAATTTGCAGTAGTGACGGTATTCGGAAAGCCCATGGCTGTTCACAAGGAAGCAGGATTATATGTTAAATGGCCATTTCCGATTTCCCTCTTAAACCGATTTGATCGAAGACTTCAGATTCATCACACGGAACTTGTTGAATATTTAACGAAGGACAAAAAGAACATTATTTTCAAGACATTTGTTTGCTGGCGTATTTCAGATCCATTGATGTTTTTTCAAGCCATACACGATGTCGAATCAGCTTCACAAAAACTGGATGATATTGTCTGCTCGCTTGTGGCTTCTTCACTGGGAGACCATCAGTTCAATCAGATTATTTCTGTTGAGCCCGAACAGGTTCAACTCAATAATATTGCTCAGAATATAACCCAGCTTGCGCAATCAAGAGCTTCTGACTATGGTCTTGAAGTTGTTTATGTCGGTTTTTCAAGACTTGCTTTACCTGAAGATAACGCGCGGAGTGTTTACCGTAGAATGATAGCTGAGAGATCTTCCATCGCAAATGAATATCGCGCCAAAGGACGTCAAAAAGCAATGGAGATTCGAGCTGAAGCCGATAAACAAAAAAGCAATATTTTAGCTGAAGCCTATAAGCAATCTGAGATTATTAAAGGTGAAGGTGATGCGCTTGCCGCCGAGATCTATGGTTCTGCATATGCAAAAGCTCCGGAATTCTTCAGGTTCATGCGTACGCTTGAAGCCGACAAGAAGATTTTAGGATCTAAAACGACAGTGATCCTCTCTGCTGATTCTGAATTGTTCTCCGTGCTGAAACCCAAGGAATGATCGCAAGTGGCTCGAAAGAAAAAATCAACTATACCCAAGCATGTTATTTCAGAAGATTCGCATTCGTTTTTAAAACAATACCATGTTATTAAACGAATTTTAAAAACGGCCGGTCTCGGCTTTAGTGTTTTGGCATTTTTACTATATTTTTCAACATGTTTCTCACATGTCCGGATTCAGGAAACGGGAGTCATTCTTCGGTTTGGCAAAGTCGTTAGGGATCGGGTTCCTCCCGGTATTTGTTTAAAATGGCCTTGGCCTGTGGACCGACTCATGCGCGTTAAAACTCAAGCAATACAGACACTTGAAACAGGTTTCGGCGCAGACCAGGATAAAATTGCAGAATTTGAAAAAATTCACGGACCCATTGATATGATGGAATATGGTACGCTTCGAATCGAATATGCACTGACAGGTGATAAAAACATCATACATGTGAAAGTTCTCGTTACCTACAAAATCGGTGATCCTGAAACCTATCTTTTTCATGTTAAAGATGCCGAAAATATTGCAGCAAGTCTGACTCGATTCGTTATTATTCAGAATATTGTCGAGCAAAATGTTGATGAAATTCTGACAACAGGCAGATTGGCACTTCGACAGTCCATCCAAAATGAACTTGAAAATCTTTTGAAACAGATCCCCATCGGTTTAGATATAAACACCGTTGAAATAAGAAATGTCAGACCGCCAAGTAAAACGACGTTTGCATTCAAGGATGTCATTAATGCTCAGGAGGAGAGCAGGGAACTGATACATCAAGCGGAATCTTATCGAAACAGTATCATTCCCGAAGCACAGGCGGAAGCACAGAAAGTTTATGAAGAGGCATTGGCTTATAAAAATCAGAAAATAGCGTATGCGGAAGGAGAGTCACAACGTTTTTCTCTTCTCGTTACTGAATATCGAAATAATCCGGGTATTACCATGGAAAGGTTACGATTGGAAGCACTGGAAACGATTCTTCCCAATTTGAAGAAAAGCTTATTGGATGAACATGACAATCGAATAAAACTTCGATTGTTTACCGGTATGGAGAATTAGCAATGCCTATGTTTGAATACAAGTGCGATGCTTGTGGTGCTATCAATGTGAAACTTGTTTTTAATGATTCAGAAGAACTGCTTTGTGAAAACTGCGGATCACGCCATCTGTCAAAAATGATATCTCTGCCTGCTGTGCCAATTAAATCTTATTCCAAAGCCAAGCATCCGGAATGCAAACAGACGCAGACATGCTGTGGTGCTGAATCTCCATGTGGTAAATGTCCGGTTAGATATTAAGTCGACAGCAGGTTACCTGAAAAGGAATTTTTGATATAATACTCGTCTGACGCATATACTATAGGGTAAAATACTTGAGTGAGTATTATGTGATGAAAAGAAGAAAAAGTGAATGGTCATCAAAGACATCAAAAGGGGCGTTGAATCCATGTAATCAAGGCAATAATATCTCAAAGTCTATATCACAAGAAAAAGATAAAATTTCCAGAAAACAGTCACTAAATGAAGTTCTTGATACTATTCCTGAGCCGGTATTTGAATGTGATGTGTCCGGAAAAGTTATTTTCGCTAACCAGGCAGCATTCTTAAAATTTGGATACACAGTTAAAGACCTGGAGCAGGGATTGGATATACAAA
>JAFGJC010000485.1 GCA_016929305.1 candidate division CSSED10-310 bacterium
AACCTAATTATAATAAAAAATCCCGCCTAAAAACATGGCGGGATTTTTTGTGTCATATTCAACTGCTATTGATAGCAGAATTCAATCATGGCCAGTTCGCCGACGATATCATAAGTATCCGGATTGGTGATCATGCTGTAAAAATGCAGATTCGACAGAGCTCCAACACCGGAAGGCCAGGAGAAGGGACCCAGAAAACTTTCATCCGCTTGTTCGTCAGCTCTGACGGTAATTCTTGCGTAATCTAGGTTTTGAGACCATTCCGGCCAGAAGAAAAACATACCGCCGACTTCCAATGCGATATAAAGATCCAGAGTGAAATCCCGGGGGCAGAGGTTTCCGATTCGGAAATGAGCATCAAAGTTATCTCCGGAAACAAAACATATTTCCTCATCATGCCCGTCGAAATAAAGTTGCAGAACAGGATTGCACCCGTCAGGTGGTGTGGGTGTGGGTGTCACATTCGGATTTGGTGTGGGTGTCGGATCGCCGCCGGGGCATTCCATATCAGCCTCATCCCTGGGGCGCACCTTAAACCGCGACCAGTGAAAATCATTGATGCCAGCTAAACACGCAAATATCGAGCCAACCGCCGGAGGTTCCCATTCATATTTTCCAAGATACGTAAACTCACCGCTTCCATCATCGATTGCGATGTTTCCAAAACCATCAGGGGGCGAAAGAACCTGTGCGTTACGCACACGGATCAAACAGGATTCATACTCTTCTGAATCGGCATTACCCGTTGATAATTCAATGGGATCGGGAACTGCACCACCGCCCGTGATCTGTGGAGGAAACTCCGTTTCATCCGATGAATCAACTTCGGTTTTCTCATAATATTCTGTAACGATACCTACAACCGACACTTCATCACCTCTATTGGCAACGAGTCTTTGATCACGGTCGTAAATATACATGGCAGCCCATGGACCGCCACCGGGATCCGCAATCACAGTTCCGGAGTAGCCGAATCGACCCGTTTCGCAGGTAACAACACCGTTAACCCGCACTCTGTCACCCTCAAATACTCCATTGTATTGCTGAATCTCCGCACAAGTTTTTGTGGGTGGTTCATCAGCAAACGCTCCGATGGCACCAAGAACCAACATAACCATAAAGCACATAACCTCAATCCTTAGTTTCATTTCTTGTACCCCCTAAATCAGTTTAAAGATTACTATCATACAACTGCTTATATGTTATTTACTCCACTTATTCATTCATTGTCAATTTAGTTTTAAGTACAGATTGGGGTTGCACAAATAACTTACATTCATCACAGGCTTTACAGATTATTCATCACCGCATAAAATTATTAGTAGTGAAGGATTTGTGGATTCAAAATATTTTCAACAAAGGAGATTTTAACGTGATGCCTTTTAATAAAGTTCTTTTCATGGTTGTCATATTCAGTATAGTAATTCCTGGAATAGCGTTGAGTGCTCGGTTTGTATTCGATGCTTCTTGTATACCCATGGCTGGGGATGCTGACTGGGTTGTTGATGGGGAGGTTCCAGATCCGTCAGGAGCAGGAACCCAGATGGATCGCAACGGTCAGTCCGAACCGCAACGATTTCCATCGCCGTATATCTGCGGCATCGGTGCAGATACTCCGGAAACCTACTGGACAGGCGGTTATTCTGCCTGGGGTGTAGAACTCGCCAAATCGGGTCACTGGGTTGAATCGATCCCTCGTAATTCGACATTGACATTTGGAGATTGCAACAATACGCAGGATTTAAGTTTTTATGATGTTCTGGTGCTGCCTGAACCACAGCTTCCATACAATGAATCTGAATGTATCGCGATAAGAAACTTCGTAGCAAATGGTGGTGGACTGTTTTTGGTAGCAAACCATTGCGGTTCTGACAGGACGAGTAATCAATATGACTCAGCCCGTGTATTTGAAGAGATGGAAACTGCTCTGTACTTTGGTATTGAATTCGAAAGGGATCCTGATGGAGAAATTCATGATTTTTGTGACTGGGATGAATTGAATAACAGAAATTTTCCTGATGATCCAAACGATCCGTTGATTCACGGTTTCTATGGTGATGTTCGAGCCATCGGTTTTCACAGTGCCACTGGAATAATTCTACACCCCGAAAATAACAATTCTGTTCAGGCACATGCATGGCGAAACGATGAACCTCACGGCGATTTGAACGTAACCGTCGCGTCGTGCGAATACGGTAGCGGCCGAGTTGTCGCTATCGGCGACAGCGCACCAGCTGACGATGGTACCGGTGATTGGCGGGATGTTCTGATGAATGGCTGGTCTCACTCTACTACGTCAAACAATATTCTGTTTATGAACGCCAGCCATTGGCTGACATCGCCAGATGTCCCTCCCATGCCGACCCGAACTCCCTGTCCCAATTACACACCCTGGCCCTATTGTGAGGGAACTGCAACTCCGTCCGCACCTACCGCGACCCCGACACCCGTGCATACGCCTTCAACAGATCCGATTGTAAGCATATATACGAATAAGGTTTTTTATACGGGGGGAGACGATTTCATACTTACACTCGACATTGAAAATCCTGGTGCAGGGCGTAGCGTCGATCTCTACATCGTACTTCAAGTCGTTGATCTATTCTTCTTCTATCCTTCATGGTCATCCGATGTCGATTCACAACGCAGATATTTGAGCAGCAGCTATGCTTCGTCCGAGACGATATTCAGTTTTATCTGGCCCGATAATGCAGGCAGAATCGACAATGTTACGTTCTGGGCAGCCTTATTGGATCCGGCGACAAACACGCTGATCAGCAACTATGACTACACAACCTTCAGCGCGCTTTAAGTGTCACTCCTGCCCAATATTGTTCAATGATTGGGATAACAGCACGTATATCAGGTCCTGGAACAACATGATCGGCAACGGATGCCAGCTCCTCGCTTTTACAATTGAATGCTATAGAACAACCAGCTGATTTCGCCACTTCAATGTCATTGAAATTATCGCCGATGAACACAGTTCTATTCATGGGCATATTAAGTTCATGAGCCATTTTTCGCAGACCCGAAGCTTTATGTTCTATATCGAATGGCGTTGGAATAACGCCTTTAAGCATGTCCGCATCATCAAAAACAAGATGATTCAGAAAAACATAATCAAAAAGTGTTTTGTAATCCGGTATTGCCTGATCCAGGGCAATATCCAGCGAGCCGGAGATAATACCGAGATAATGCGATTGTTTATGAAGGATATTGATTGTTTCGAGTGCCCCCTGCATTGGTTTTAACGCTTCGATCGCGAGCAGCAAATGGCTGCGATTAACCCGCATTTTTATCCACATTTCCACATCTTTTTGCGCCCATTGCTCGTAAGTGATTTTACCTGTCCAGTATGCATTTGCCCAATATTCACGCTCTATCGGATCGGTGTTCATCTTGTCATGCAAAGTCTGCCAGATGAACACAGTATCATCAATCAGGGTGCCGTCCACATCAAAACAAATCAGTAGTTTTTCCATGTATGCCATCTCCGTAACGTTATGAAAGTGCTTCATACACATTCAAAGGCAAAACGGCATTTTATTCGTCAGTGACCCAATGCGCAAGTAACAATCAGCTCATAATTGACGGATGGATTCAAAAGACGTAAAATTCGCCTCACAGTTTGTGTTAGATCAGGAGATAAGGATTGATACGCAGAACATTTGACAGTTTCAAAAAGAGTTTCCATCCGATAATCGAAGTTGGACAATGGCAGACAGATGCAGAGCGGGAGTCTGTTATTCAAAAAATCCTGGGAATGAAGAAATTTCCGATGAAGGAGCTTCTTGATGTTCTCGCTTCAGCATATACGATTTCAAATCGGAAAAATAAAACTGAGTTATTGCGTATCCTGGAAGATATCCTTATCAGAGCGAAACAAACGGAAGCAGGTGAAACACTAATTACATTGCTCAGAGATACGGCTGATCCAGAGATACGTGAAACGGTTATCCGCGTTTTATCCAAGATCGCTGATGATTCTCTTCTCCCCTCGATATTTGTTCTGTTTAGAAATCCCAAACGAAAATTTCGGTTGGCAGCGATGAAACTTATGGAAATGTATCCTCGGGAAACGATTGCAGCACAACTATCCGATGAACTGATGAAAGGTACTTGGACCGATCTGGCTGACCCACTAAACTTTTTGTTTGGTATCGATCAGAATGCTGCGTTACAACCAAGCCGACGGGCGTTGGAAATTGGTAATGAAACGGATAAGGTCCAGGCGTTAAAAATATTAACTACTCTCAAAACCCCTGAAGCAATACGCGCTCTGGAATATGTTGTTGAAGATGAATCGGTGCGTATCCGAATGCAGGTTGCAAAAGCCTTCAGCCAGGTGCCGGGACCTATATCCATTCGTAATCTGGTAAAACTTGCTAACGATCCCAAACCCGATGTCATTTTAACCGCGCTTGACGGATTGCGAACAATGCGATCTCCTGCTGGTATACCTGCTGTATTGCATTGCATCAAACACGAAAATTTTTCAATACGGATACAAGCAATTGAAACTCTGGGTGAAATCGGAACGGCAGATGAGGTTGAGTATTTAACAAATGGATTAAAAGATTCGGATATCAGAATCCGGCAGGCTGCACTCGATGCCTTGGTTTCTTTGAGTCAAAATGAGGAAACTGATATTCCCAAATTTGTATCGATTTTGATGTCTGATCCAGATGTCAATGTACGCCGAGCTGCTGCTCAGATACTTGGTCAGGTTGATGCTCCGGGGCTTTTTGAAAAACTCTTCGACTACCTTAAGGACGAAGACTGGTGGGTCAGAGAAACGATTGCAGAAACATTGTCGAAGATCAAAGATGACCGGATATATCCCGCTGCGGTCGATTTGCTGGCAAATCCGGATCCATCTTTGCGCCGATATGCCATCGAAATCCTTGAGGGGTTGCAGGACAAACGAGCGCTTGTACCTTTGCTGAAAATGTTAAAGGATTCTGACTGGTGGGTGCGTGAACGTGCCATCAGCAGTCTTGGTAAAATCGGTGATAAAAAGATCGTACCCATCCTGGCAAATCTTCTTAGTATAAAAGAATTGGCTTACATTACGGCGGAAGCTCTAGGCGAAATCGGTGATGAGGAAGCTGGTGAATTTCTTTTAAAAGCTCTCGAAAACAATGATGCTGAAACAAAAATGATGATCATGACATCGCTGGGAAAGCTGCAGTATAAGCCAGCAATTCCTGTTATTGAATCACTGCTGTCGGACCCCAACAGAGAGATAAGGTTTCATGCGAAAGAGATTCTGACACGTTTGAAAGCCGATATTCGCGATCTTGATCAGGTCACTTCCAGATGGTGGGAACAGCACGAATTCAGTCTTATGGACACATTGCTACTGGAAGTCCGTTATCGCAATGCGTCAGATTTGTTTCTGGTAAGCAATAATCCACCGCTGGCTCGTATTAAAGGTGAAATGATACCTTTAACGTCCGAAGTACTGACTGAAGATCAGATTATGGCCATGGCGGGACAGATTTTAACTTCTGAACAGGAAATGCAGTTTAAAAATACCAATGATCTTGATTTTTCTTATGAGATTACCGGGGAGGGTCGTTTCCGGGGAAATATGTTTCGACACGCCCAGGGATTGAATCTGATTTTCCGGTTACTTCCGGAAGACATTCCTGCTCTGGCAAGCTTAAATCTGCCAGAATTTATTTATTCTCTTACAAAGATGCGTCACGGACTCGTACTGGTTTCCGGTCCGGCATCATGTGGCAAGACAACCACACTTGCAGCGATCATCGATGAGATTAACACCACGCGAACAGATCATATCATCACACTTGAAGATCCCATCGAATACGTTCATTCTCGCAAAAACTGCCTTGTCACGCAGAGAGAAGTAGGACGACATACGCTTTCATTTGCCCGTGCACTTCGTGCTGCGCTCAGAGAAGATCCTGATGTCATTCTGGTGGGCGAATTGCGGGACCAGGAAACAATTTCGATGGCATTAACCGCCGCAGAAACGGGTCATTTGGTATTTGCCACGCTTCATGCGATATCCACGACAAAGACGATAGAGCGTATTATCGATACTTTTTCGTCAGGATGGAAAGATCATATTCAAACAATGCTCGCGGAGTCTCTTAAGGTAATTTTAACTCAACAGTTGATCCCATCAATCGATGGTGATTCACATGTGATAGCAATGGAAATTCTTGTGAATACTCCTGCTATCGCCAGCTTGATCCGCGACAGCAAATTACACCAAATTCCTTCCATGATAACTACGGGACAGCAATATGGAATGATCGGGCTTGATCAGTCGCTGATGACACTTTTCCGTAACGGCGTGATCAGTATCGAGGATGCCTATACTAGAGCGCTTGATAAAAACCAGTTCGAACCGCATCTCAAGAGCGCCCGGGAGAAGAAATAATGGCGCGCATCGATGCATTTCTCAGACTCATGATAGAACAACGCGCATCGGATCTGCATTTTGTTTCCGGTCATGTTCCAATAATGCGAGTCCATGGAGAACTCATTCCGTTAAAGTACCGACGTATCAACTCCAACGATTGTTTGAATTTCGTCAACGAAATTATTCCCCAACATTTACGAAGGAAATTTGATGAGGAATCGGATGCGGATTTCAGCTATCAGATTGATGGCATCGCCAGGTTTCGAATCAATCTATATCGACATCGATACGGTGTTGGTGCCACGCTGCGGATGATACCGATGGAGATTCCCTCACTTGAGAGTCTTCATCTGCCTTCGGCAGTGATGCGATTTGCGGAGATTCCAAAAGGGTTGATTCTTGTTACCGGTCCGACCGGAAGCGGCAAGTCAACAACACTGGCAACGATTATCGAAAAAATAAACTGCACACACAAACGGCATATTTTGACTATAGAAGATCCTATCGAGTTTATCTATAAGCGCAAGATGAGTTTGATATCACAGCGGGAA
>JAFGJC010000486.1 GCA_016929305.1 candidate division CSSED10-310 bacterium
CAGATAAAAATTCTGCTCCTGAAATTAAAAACGTCATTCATGATGCACTTCAAAAGGTAACAATGATACATCAACAACGGTTGAATGCATTGAAACAACGACGCAAGCAAGGGATAAAAGCCGTTTTCGCGCGCTTTCTGGAACAAATTCTTGAAGTGGGTGATTCAAAAAGAAGGAAACGTAAAGCTCAAAAAGTAATGAAAGATCTTGAGAACGGAAGAATATCACATGCCAGAGCATCACAGATTCTTCATGAATTAAATAAACGTCAAGAAGGCGGATGGTTTTTGCGACAGTGGCAGAGCTTTTAATCTGCTATTGAATAAGATCTGCCGGAAAAGTATAAATACCGAAATTTGTATCAGCCGAAACGGTGAAATAATCAGGTGAATCATATACTCCAGAACCCGGAATACCGATTCGCTGTATTGATCCGGGGCCGCCATTTCCGGCAAAATCTGACCAGTCAACCGTTAATGATTCATATTCTTCCCGGGTAACTTCGTCAGACCCTGTCCACCAGCCTCGAAATCCCATTCGCACTGACGAAGAAGGCAACGTAAGTTTACTCAGATCATAGGTTTCGTTTGTAGAACCAATCCCTGTTCCGTTATGCCAGCAAACCGCATCTCTAACTCTTCCGTCAGTATTTCTAAGGACAGCGGTATCTTCCAGCGATGACAACCCAATGATTGCTCTCGAGGTTATGTAAAGGCCATAATCCATTTCTGTTATAGTGTCTTCTCCTTCAGGTCCAACAAATTCGATAACCGCTATTTTGTGAGGTCCCAGTAAGGCATCCTCAGTTACAAACGGCAGATCATATCCATCCAGATCACCGATCGTCCAAAGTTTGAGGTTGACAGCAAGTTCCTGTTCCAGATTGGCGATTTCAACCAGATCTCCCGCGTTTCCAGTCGTTTCAATGTCAGGTTTTATTTCAGTAATCACCAGATCTCCATCTGATCCTGCTGTTTCAGGGATCGTCCAAAAACCAGAACAGGGAAGTAGATTCCAGCCTGTGAGTGTATATGAAATCGGGTCAGTCACATCATCCATAAAGACTTTACAACCGCCACCGCTGTCAGTAATGTAAACTCGCCGCTCATTGTCCTTTAGAAATGAAACCTGAGCATTCGATACTTTTTTTCCGTTATCATCGATAACGACAATACCATAATTGCTGGAATCCGGTGGCCAGGCATGGTAAACAGTTGCAGATCTTGGAATATCAGTTCGCCACCAAAGATCAGGGTTTCCAAATAGAACGTATTCCCTTAAGTGAGTTGGAATATCGTTTGTCATGTATTGTGTTCCGATGAAATGGTTATAGGCATACAACTTTCCATAATTATATGCCGGGGAAGAGCGAGTGATGTCATGATAACAGAATCCGCGGTAAATACCCCTGTCAATCCAATTATTTATTGTTGTGCGAGTATTCCATGTGGGACCCATAAAAGCCACCGCACCTTTTGGAGAGGTGGGAGTTCCTAAAGTTACCCATGCATGTCCGAAACATTCCGAATAGCCATCAAACATGGCAACCCCGCATCCAATTGAGGTGATCACCGGAAAGCAGGAACCGTTATTGAGAGCGTAAACCTCGGGATATTCAAAATCATAAGCATGTTCCGGATGCCATCCGGCTTGCCATCCCTCGCCACGGTAGTTGATGATGCTGACACCTTCGTTGATCCAGTTCTGAACCTGCGCAACTGATGAACTTGTCCAGTCATACATGGTGTGAATCGTTTCATAATCCAGATTGGTCGTCAATCGTCCCGCTGTCTGCTCCTTGGTCGTCTGCTGACTTTCATAAAGTCCTGAGCAGGCCATCAGCGCTGTTTTGTAGTAGTTCAAGTTTGTCATGTTTGGCTGTTGTTCATAACGTAATATGCGGGAAAGCATGATCGTTGCTTCATCCGGATCTGTTGCGGGATATCGCGAGAGAAATATATCCGGGAACAGATCGTCTCCTTCAAGTTGTGAATAATAAAGATCATCGTCAAAATCGCCATTCATATAATTATCATGTGACTCGTGAATAGGAAAATTGTTGGTACTGCCGACGACACTTACATAAACGGGCTTGTTTTCACTGTAGTATCGATTGGAAATCGCTTGTTTTACCTGAGAATAGGTTGGGGAAGATCCGATTTCCGACAAGCGTAAAATATCGACGATAAACCCTTGCTGTTCTTTCCAGGCAATAAATCCCTGAAAACGGCTTTCGAATGCATCAGGCATGATTAACAGATATCGTTCCGGAATATTCCTTTCTGCATCCTTCGGCCAGGGGTCCTGATAATTCGGTATGAGCGCTTTATAAAGCATTTCCCAAGAAGGTGAGTAGAAACCTGGCTGATTTTGAATAGTAACTTGTTTTTCCTCGCAGTAAGTGATGACAATATCTGCCATATCAATGATTGTTAATTTTTGGGATGCAGACAGATATTTCACAGGATAATACGCTACGGGAAGTAATCGAACATCTCTTAAAATAACAGGATTCTCTGTAGTTATGTCGCGATTGGGGTATTCAACTCCTTGGTAATATATGGACTGATTTATGGAATCGATTCTTTCGATATCTTCAATTTCTTGATCAAATTGAGCGGGTAAAATAGGAAAGGGAAGTTCAATGGTATGAGATTCTAAAACTCTGACAGTGATTTGTGGTGTTTTTGTTTTTGAAATCTGGAAAGTCTGACCAATGAATGGAAGCAATGGAAAACCGTCATTAATTGTCAACCCGGCTTCTGGTACCGTTATTGTTGAGTAGCGTGTATTGCCTACAACCTTTTCAGACAATTCGTATTCAGAAAGAATTACCCGGATTGTAATTTGATGTTCGATGTCGTTTTGCAGTATTTCAAACTGAAATCCTTCATCCTGATAGATGCTTGCATTGTATGTAAGTGGACCGTCAAAATGTGCCATGGCAATAAACACCGATGATAACATAAAACCTATCAGTACAGTTATTGATATGGATGAAAAAAGAGGTGAAGTCTTCATGCTAAAGCCCCTTTATGAATTGTGTCCTGAAAATA
The DNA here is from genome assembly GCA_016929305.1 of candidate division CSSED10-310 bacterium. Classification (GTDB taxonomy): domain Bacteria; phylum CSSED10-310; class CSSED10-310; order CSSED10-310; family JAFGJC01; genus JAFGJC01. Next base: position 3,057 of record JAFGJC010000486.1, read on the forward strand.
ACACTCAGCAACTCTCGTAAACCGGAAGGTTACGGCAGCCCTAGTTTTATGTATGCAAACTAAATGCCGTATAAGCAGGTAAGATCAGGATCACTATAGATTAGGAGTTAAAGTGATCGAAAAAATTTAGGAAGAACAAGATAGCTTGGGAACTAAATTGAATATTCTATGGGGGGTTTTTTCCAATGCTGGTTCCAGTATCCCGGGTGTTTTCAATAATTGTTCGACCAACATTGCATGCAATTTATGTCCGGCTCGGTGAGCTTTGATTTTTGCGATAAGTGGTCTGCCGAGAAGAACAATATCTCCCCAGAAATCTAGAATTTTATGCCGGACAAATTCGTCGGGAAAGCGGAGTGATCCTGAGATGATTCGCTGATCATCTAAAACCACAGCATTTTTTAGCGATGCACCTTTGATTAAACCTTTGCTGCGCAAATACTCCACTTCCTTTAAAAATCCAAATGTGCGTGCTGGAGCAATGGCACGGCAATAAACCACGGGATCATTGACGTACGAACATTGCATTTTGCCAATAACCGGGTGGTTGAAATCAATAGAATATTCTATTTCAAGTCTATCGCTATCAGAAGGCTCCGCTTCAATCCACGCTCCATCACGTTCAACACGGAGATTGGATACCAACCGCATGACACGGCGAGGTAGTTTTTGCTGAACAATACCTGCTTCAGAAAGCAGATAAACAAACGGAGCGGCGCTTCCATCCATAACGGGAACTTCCCCATTATTTAATTCAACAATGGCATTGTCTATTTGCAGGCCGTTCAAAGCGCTGAGCAGATGCTCCACTGTAAGAACAGACACACCATTGCTTTGAAGCCCAGTGTTATATGACAATCCACCGATATTGCGAAACCTCGCGGGAATAGCTGTTGAATTACTATCTCTATTCTTGATCTGAAAAAGAATCCCGGAATCTTCAGGCGCTGGATGCAGAATTCCGGTAATTTTTTTTCCTGAATGCAAACCAATACCACTGAATTTTACCGAGTGTTTTAGTGTTTGTTGCTGTATTTCCATGCGATCTCCTTTTCAAAACCACTCACGCCGCTGAAAACGCTGCACAATTTATGCCATCTTTTGTGGGAGTCAAAATCATTGAAAATATTGAATAATGTACTTCTCCCTGATTATGGGCAAACAGGAATTGTGCCTTTTAAAATACACCGTGTTGTATCTTTGATACACTCAAAAAAGAAAATACTGCCTTCATTGTCACCAGTTTGACTTTGATTCAGCCAATCGAATAAAAGTAATGCATGAATATGCTGATAAACGATAACTGTACAAAAGCTTCCATTATCGATATCGGATCATCTTCTGTTCGATTTGTGACTGCTGGATTTGACGATGATCTGAATATGAGTATTTTACATTATAGTGGCGAGATCACAGAGCTTTCGAAAGATCTGCATAATACCGGAATACTGAATCCTCACGGCGTATCCAGAACGATTGGTGTGATTGACCGGTTTATTAAGAGTCTATCGGAAAAGGATCGCAAGTTTGTCGAAGCGATCGGGACAGAAGCCTTCCGAAAAGCATCAAATGGCATGCTATTCATGAGACAGCTTCAGGATCTCTTCAACATATCCGTTGAAATCCTAACTCCAATTCGGGAGGGAGGGCTGGCATTACTGGGATCGTCAGACATATTATGTGAACGGGAACCGTTGATTGATCTTGGCGGTGGAAGTACAGAATTTATTACAAATGGCTCAAGGAAAACGCTAGAGGTGAAGAGCTTTCCATTGGGCGCAGCATACAATGCACTTCACATTGATTTTTCATTACCAATCAGCTTTGATGTTCTTTCCATGCTTCGGAATACATACCGGGATATCGTATCTTCGTGGAAAAGTGAATTGAACGTTGTGACGGAAACAGGCGTTGTGCTTGGTGGTACCATAACAACAATAGCAGCCATTGTTAAATCCATTCGATCTTACAAATTAGGGTGTGTACATGGATCTGTACTCACGCCATTCCAAATCACAAAAATTTTGGAATTTCTGGCGAGAATGAATGCAGGTAAACGGGAAACGGTTCATGGTATGGAAAAGGGGCGAGGTAAATTGATCATCAATGGCACGCTGCTGCTAGATGCCATTTGTGATGTGTTTCAATTCCGGAAAATAAAAGTTAGTGAATATGGTATTGTTTTCGGAAAACTTCAAGAAATCAAAAACAAATATTTCTTGAAAAACTGTTAACCTGGAATGGAAATATCAGCTTTTTTGTGATGCGTCTGATTTGGCCACTGTTTCCGATGCGGGTTCGGGTGCTTTAGTACTATTCATGCCGCGTTTTCTGTCCTTGGAGGGGTGATCGGTGACATACCATCCGGTTCCCTTTAGAACGAACGATGCCAAAGAGATCAGACGTTGTGCCGATTGACCGCAGTTTGGGCATTCACACGTTTGAGAAGCGGAAAACCCCTGCAATTTCTCGAATTTTCTTCCGCAATGTTCGCAGTGATATTCATAGATCGGCATTTTGTCCTCCTTTGCATCTGCAGCATCAAGCATATTCGAATTAGCGTTTAACATGGACTTTGTCAAGGGAAGAAGAAAAATTGTAATTAAATGAATAAGGTAAAAATGAGTTTCTCCTTGCGTTATAACTATTATTATGGTATTGAGAAATTTGTATAGTTTGAAATGGACGTGGGCGGGCTGCCCACTCTTTTTTTGATGAAGAGATATATGGTTGCAGGAGATTTTTTTTGGATAAAGGATCAGTGGAACAGAGGATTAGATCACTTATCGAATCGATTTGTGAGGAGTTCAGACTTGAGCTTCTGGAGTTGGTCTATGTTCCACGTCGCCGTCGAAGCCTGCTTCGTGTAACCATTGATAATCCTGAAGGCAATGTTACTCTCAAAGATTGTGAGGATGTTAGCCGTAGAGTTTCTCGAATACTGGATGTAGAAGATCCTATCCCGGGTTCCTATCAACTTGAGGTGTCATCTCCGGGATTTAAACGATTACTGAGAATCCCAAAGGATTTATCGCGATTCCCGAACCAACGAGTGAGAATTCAATTAGTTGAACCGTTGGAGGGAAGAACCGTTTGGCAAGGTGTTTTGCATGAGGTTGGTGATCCATTAGTTTTGTCTGGTACTGATAAAGGCGAAATAAAAATCCCTCATGAATTAATTCAAAAAGCAAATCTTGACGAATAATTGAACAGATAAACAAGGACAGGATAAGAATATGAATACATCAGGATTGGAAATTTTACAGATAATAGATCAAATGGGAAGAGAACGTGGCATTGACCGTGAAGTATTGATAGAAGCTATTGAAGCTTCCGTAGTTCAGGCAGCTAAAAGGCATTTGAAAAGTGCCGAAAATCTGGAAGCGCATTTCAATCGCGAAACCGGTAAAATCGAACTCTATACTCTTAAAACGGTTGTTGAAAATGTTACGTCATCCGATCATGAAATATCCCTGGATAAGGCACGGGAAATTTTTGATGATGTTGAACCCGGAGAGGAAATCGAAATACGGCGCGATTTTGACGAACTCGGCCGTATTGCAGCTCAAACCGCCAAACAGGTCATTGTGCAACGCGTTCGGGAAGCTGAACGTGATATCGTATTTGATCACTTTAAAGACAAGATCCATGAGTTGGTGAATGGTATTGTTTTGAGAACCGAGCGTGGGAATATTTACATTGATTTAACAAAAGGTGAAGCTGTATTGCCACGAACAGAACAATCACCGCGCGATAGATATCACAGAGGAGACAGGATTAGAGCTTATCTAAAGGAAGTTAAGCATATCAGTCAAGGACCGCAATTGGTTTTATCGAGAGCAGACACGGGACTGATTATTAAACTCTTTGAAATGGAAGTTCCCGAGATATATGAGGGCATTGTCGAGATTAAAAGTTGTGTGCGAGAACCTGGAGGAAGATCTAAAATATGCGTGACCTCGCATGATCACAATGTCGATCCTGTTGGCGCTTGTGTTGGAATAAAAGGAGCTCGGGTCCAGGCTGTTGTCAGAGAATTACGTGGCGAGAATATCGATATTATTGCATGGACCGAAGATCCCGTTATCTTTATCTCCAATGCACTGTCACCGGCTCAGGTCAATCGTGTCGAACTCAATCCATTTGATCATACGGCGATTGCGGTTGTTGCTGACGATCAACTGTCGTTGGCAATAGGAAAAAAGGGTCAAAATGTTCGTTTGGCTGCAAAATTAACCGGCTGGAAAATAGAGATTAAAAGCGAAAGTGACATGGAAAAAGCTCGTGAAATACGAAAGCAGAAAGTAGAAGCTGCGGTGGAAAAATTTAAAAAAATTCCAGAAATCAGCGAATCTGTGGCTCGTTTTCTCACAGAAAGATATCTTTCTTACGCCCAACTGGCCGATGGAGATCCGGAATGGATTGCACAACTGCCCAATGTCGGTCCTGATATCGCCAAGACAATTCTGGAACATGCTGAGGCGAGTCGGGAGTTCAGCGCGGAGGAAGATGAGGACGAAGATGAAAACGAAGAACTGGATAATTCCTCGGAATATGAAAGTAGTGAGGTTTAATGGGAAGTGGAGTGGATAAAATATTCCCTCTTTCTGATATGTTCTCAAGTAATATCGAGTAAGTATGAGGTATGATTTATGAGAGTTTTTGAGCTTGCAAAAGAACTTGGTGTAAAGACGAAGGATCTTATTACAGAATTAAATGAGAATGGTGTGCCGATAAAAAATCATATGGAAGTTCTTGATGCGGACACCATAGAAATTATTCGGGATAGCTATAAAATCACGCCGGCGGAAACGGAAGTGTCTTTAGAACAACCGGAAAAAACCAAGGAATCGTCAGCAGAAAGCAAATCTGAAGTCGTCGGCAATGAAATCCTGCTCGACGGCAAAATTACTGTGAAAGAATTCGCGGATCTCATGGGATTACCAGGCCCAAAGATTCTTGGCGAATTGATTAAAATGGGGAAAATGCTTCCACTTACCGAAATTCTTGAACCTGATGTTGCAGAACAGCTTGCGGAAAGACTAGGCTACAATCTTGTTGCAGTTGAAGAAGAAAAGGTTGTCCACGATGTTGATGAGAGCAAGCTGAAAGTAAGACCGCCAGTCGTTACGGTTATGGGACATGTCGATCACGGTAAAACAACATTGCTTGACGCCATTCGAGCAACACAAGTGGCTGAGCGGGAAGCTGGAGGAATTACCCAGCATATCGGTGCCTCTTGGGTGGATCTTCCCGAAGGTCGGATTGTATTTTTGGATACACCGGGTCATGAAGCCTTTACAAAACTCCGTGCCAGAGGAGCTCAAGTAACGGATATCGTTATTTTGATAGTGGCAGCGGACGATGGTGTTATGCCTCAAACCATTGAAGCAATAAATCACGCCAGAGAGGCAGCGGTCCCGATCATTGTCGCTATCAATAAAATAGATAAAGCAAACGCTGATGTCGATAAAGTAAAAAAAGATTTGGTATCCCATAATCTTGTGCCGGAAGAGTGGGGAGGACAAACTCAGATTGTATCGATTTCAGCAAAGAAAAAAGAAGGTATTAAAGCTCTTCTCGAAATGATTCTTTTCCAGGCTGAAGTCATGGACCTGAAAACGATCTACGATGCTCCCGCAAAAGGAATAGTTATTGAGTCGAGGCTGGATAAGGGAAAAGGGCCTATGGCATCGATTCTGATCAAAGAAGGAACGTTGCACGTTAGTGATTCCGTAATAACGGGCCTTCATTATGGGAAAGTACGAGCTATGCTTGATTGGCAGGGTAGGCAAATTCAACTGGCAAAACCCTCTACTCCCGTGGAAATACTTGGATTATCAGGCGTTCCCAAAGCAGGAGATCTTATCGAGGTGGTCGAAAATGACAAGATTGCGAAAGATGAAGCCCTTCGACGCCAGCAGGAACAACAGGAAAAAATCCTGGCAAAACGTACGAAAATTACTTTTGATGAGTTGTTTAGCCAAATACAGACAGGTTCTGTAAAGGAACTGAAAGTCGTTGTAAAAGTTGATGTACAAGGCTCACTAGAAGCAATTGAAGAATCTCTGGAAAAACTCGGTGCCGGATCAGTTAAAATTAAGATAATTCATTCAGGTATTGGAGCTATCACAGATAACGATGTCATGCTTGCTTCTGCGTCCAATGCCGTTGTCATTGGTTTTAATGTCAGACCCAATAACTCGACACGAAATTTGGCAGACAGAGAACATATTGAAATACGATTATATCGGGTCATTTATGATCTGATAAATGATATCAAAGATGCTATGGAAGGTTTGCTGGAACCTGAGATTGAAGAAGTCATTGTGGGACAGGCTGAAATACGAGAAATATTTTCTGTGCCCAAAGTCGGTACAGTTGCTGGGTGTTTTGTGATCACTGGCAAAATCGTTCGGTCGAATAGTATCCGACTGATCCGAGACAGCGTTGTTGTCTGGGAGGGAAAAATTCAAACATTAAAACGATTTAAAGATGATGCAAAAGAAGTTCAACAAGGATTTGAATGCGGAATATCACTCGAAGGTTATCAAGACCTGAAAATAGGTGATATTATCGAAAATTATACGCTGCAAGCGGTAACCTAGAGAGATGCTCATGCTGGTAGGATCTGCTTGGCTTGATATTCACATTCCCGGTATTCGGTCTTTAAAGGAAAAAAGAAAGATC
>JAFGJC010000487.1 GCA_016929305.1 candidate division CSSED10-310 bacterium
TACTGGTTTTGAAGACCAGCCGAGACACCAGTCCCGTCCCCTCCATGAACAGGTGCTTTAAAACTCATACAGGTCTTTAAAATATATCACCTTGATCCAAGGCACACAATTTTCTTGAGAAGCTTGTTTATTTTTTAACATAATTATATAATTTTAAGAAGGATAAGTGTTGTGTACCCTCAGGTAAACAAAAGAGTAACACCGCATATTGGTGAAATGGGTTAAGAAGTCCATCATGACAGATGAGGAACTATGGATAATCCGTTAGCGCAATTCTTTGAGGTCGAGGAACGGGACGATGGTATTTATATTAAAGTGGTGCGTTCCCCGAAGGGATCACAAAAGCTCGATATCATCGAGAATAAATTAAAAGAGGCGAAGGTTACTAATTATAATCTCTCAACAATTGCAGATATCGTCATGCGCTGCCGGGGGGTATTCGAGAAGGTGGGGCCACTGTTTGAGTATTATGACGATAAATACGACACCTTCTTCGCTATTCATGCGACATCCCAGAAAGCGACGATACGCATTCGTTCAGACAGCATTGACAAATCGATTAAATTAACTGAAAATTTGTTGATATATGCATTGCAGCGTAAGAACATTAAGTTCGGTATAAAGAAGAATATATTACGGGACATGGTGGTTAATAATCTCATAGATGTTGAGGTCGTCGTTGCAGAGGGACTGGCAGCTGAACCGGGCATCGATGCAGTCATCGCTCATGAAATCAATCTGGCGCCTGATATGACACCCGCGGTTGATAAGAGCGGGCGGACCGATTATCGGGCTATCCGGGCTTTTCAAACGATTAAAAAAGGTCAGGTCCTTGCTCGTCGGATACCACCGAAAATGGGCAAGCCAGGTACGTCGATATTCGGAGAACCGATTCCATCGACCATCGGCATGGACAAGGTTCTCCCAAGTGGCAAGAATACGGAAACTTCACCAACCAATACGGAGCTTCTCGCCCTGCGGGAGGGGATTGTTTATATTCAGGATGGGTTGATTTGTGTCGGCGAGTTATTGCATGTTAATGGAAATGTGGATTTTAGCGTCGGAAACATTAAATATTCCGGCGACGTGGTGATTAAAGGCCAGGTCAAACCGGGTTTTACCATCGAGGCGGAAGGCAATATCGAGATTTTCGGAGAAGTTGAATCCGCTCGTATCATTTCGCGCAAAGGCTACATCACCATTCACCGCGGGCTTTTAGGGAAGAATGATTCTTTGTTGTATGCGGAAAAAGGCATCTACCTTCATTTCGCACAGGAGGCGACAATCAAGACCGATGGAATTTTAAGCATTGAAAAACATATGCTTCACTGCCAAATGATCTGTGCCAGGGTCGAAGGCAACCGCGGTCACTCATGCATCATCGGCGGGAAATTAACCTTATACGAATCAGGTGAAATCGGCAATCTGGGCAATGATTCAATGATCAAGACCGAGATCGCTTTTGTTGACCGGCAGAAACAGAAGGCAGAGGAGAAGAGAAAAGAACTCGTCGATGTTCGTGAGCAGCTTTCTAAGCAGTTGGAGCCGATATCCAAAGAGTTGAAGACGAAGACCTCCATCATGAAGAAATCAGGGACTGAGATCACCGAGCGGCATAAACAAGAGTTGAAAAAATGGATAGATTCCTATAATAATCTGAGTTTAAAGGTAAAATATGTCGATGAGAAGATTGCCGAAATTCAGAAAGAGATCGACTCTGCATCGTACAGCGCAGGATCCCTGAAGGTTTACGGGACGATCTTTGAAAACGTGAAAATCGATATGTACGGCATTGCAAATATGGAAATGCGTGCTTCAAAGAGTAATGCGACAATTCGACTCAACAACGGCAACATCCAGTTTGAGGGATAGAGACATGCAAACGAAAAATGGCAATAATATGATACAGCGGGAAAACGAATATCTGCGGGTCGTGCTCCCGAATTCGATATCCATGGAGGAGAGCAGGGAACTCGAGCATGATATTATCGCGCAGTGCGGTGAAAACGGTGAGAAGCTGATTCTGGACTTTTCACGGACCAGCGCACTCTACAGCTCTGGCATCGGGCTGTTGATACGGCTTCGCAAGTTTCTCATGGAGCGTGAAGGATCGGTTTTCCTGGTGAATGTATCACGGAAACTGCGTGAGCTATTGTCGCAATTGAATCTGGACCGTGTTTTCCCGATTTATGGGACTGATGTGGAGTTTGATATTTCCGGCGAAGATGAGTTATGGAAGAAAAAAGCGGCAACTGACGATACCAAGTTTATTTTCATCGCACAGGTAGAAAATTCATTATACCGACTTACTCTTTCCGGTCACATGAGCTCTGTGTACGATTTGTCGTCTTTGAGCGAATTTAATCCCCAGCAGGGCGTGTCACAGTATGTCTTGAATCTGGAAAATCTTGATATCGTCGACACCTATGGGGCACAATTATTGAATGATTTTATCGAACGGATCAGGAATCGGGGGGCGCGAATCGTTGTCTATGGGGCCAATGCAGTTCTCAGCGATATTCTGGACTTGTTTCCCGCCCTGAAGAATTGCAAATTTTATTCCACCGAAAATGAAGCGATCGAAAACCTCCAATAAAGGGAGGTGAATGCATCGGTGATCAATGGAAAAACAGTGGAGCTGCACAAACGATGGTTACCAAAGGTGTATCTGTGTCTAAATAGGCAATGCGATTCAGACACAGTGTCATTGAGAGTCAGGAGTGAGGTATCGATACTCGGGCAAATCACCAGGTAACGTGATATTCGCACGTTGTATCACCCTTCTTGATACACTTTGTTTGTTCGACCTTGACACCCTTTACCCCGAACATTTCGACAATACCTTGAAATACTCCAGCGATGACAACGCAGTTATATCCAGGTGATGGAGCATCAACCAATACATCTTTTGGTTTCAATCGTAAAAACTTCCTGGGTTTGACATCCGCTCCCCGGTGATAGATTTTAAAGCCTTCACCTTCAAATTGAAGCATTTTCAAAGGAGTGTCAATATCGGCGGGGATTTGCCCCGCTTTTTTTATTGTCGGGTAGATATTCCTGCCAAGAGTGAGCAATGCTTTTTCTCCCGCTATTGAACCTTTTGCATAGGCATTCATGAATAAATCCCAGAATCGCGTATCAACCCAATCATCAATCGTCAACTGATTCCAATGTTTTCCTGTTTTACTATAAAGCAGGTCATCTGCTTTTTTTTGAACGTCAGGATAGAGTTGCATGAGGGAGCCGGTCAGGTTGATAATGTTACCACGGATTTCAGCCATGAGAAACCTCCTGGATTTGGATGATGGATAATGGATGAATGATGATTATGGCATAGCGATTTTAACGCTATTGTATTAATACTCTTCAAATTGATAGTGCTGCGCCGTGTTACCGACATCGGTGTTGCCAAGATTTTAATGCCGATACAGCTTAAGATAATTGCTTCCCGACCACACCTACAATATCGGCTGGTACAACGAGGTTGATAATCAAATTTCTTCATAATGTGCATTATTGCCTGCAAGGGTTTATTATTGTAAAAATTTATTCCTTTATAGGCGGCGGACTGTTTTCTGACAGAAAACGGTTATTAAGGTTTTTATCTCTATTCACCCTAAAATCAGAGGGGTAGTGTATTAATTTCTTATATATAAACCAATTGTGGAACATGCATTGTCAGGTATGAACGCCAATTCTATGAAAGGAAAATGTATGAAAATGCACCACTATCTTTCACTCGTTATAATGTTGACGGTTATCAGCACGGCCTTCTCCTGGACACGGTGGACTACAACCAAGATTGCCCAGACAACGGGACCATGCCAACTCGAACTTAATGCGATACGGGTTTCGGTTAACAGATATTGTATTGATGTAGAAGAAGATGCGGTGATAGCAACCCGAGGCTCCGTGAATTGGGGCGATCCGCAGACACTGGAGATTAGCGGTGAATTTCAATTATCCCGTGGAGCGACCATACGCTCTATGTTGCTGTGGAACGGCCAGAAAATATTAAAGGCGAAACTACTCGACCGTGCAAAGGCAGACAGCACAATGGATAGTATCGTAAATAAGACCTACCGCGATCCTGCTCTTATCAAGTATCTCGGTAATAACCGGTATAGCTATCGCATTTATCCCGTAGCGATCAATAATTCCAGAAAAATCCGGGTGCTTTATTCCATACCGCTGCAAGCGTACAGAGGGCAGTTTCAGTTTGCTCTGCAACCGGTTTTCACCCTTGGAGCAGAACAGGTACCAACGCAGATCCCCGTGGAATTTACAAACGCTGATTCAACATCGATGAGCTATATTTTTGAACATAAAACCACGAAAAAAGTGATGCAATTCGGCGTGACCTATATGATTCCTTTTAAGGATTTTTATGAGGGTGATTCCTATTATTATTATAATGCCGTCGCGAGCCCCCTGATAATACGGCCGGATATAAGTAGTATGTTCAAGGCATATTCATACGTGATGGAAACGACGAAGGCTGCAGGTCATTATGCATTGATATTTTCTTCGATTCCCGATTCATTAAAAAAAATAATCACTGAGATGGTCGTGTCAAATTATACGCTCGAAGCCAAAGTACAGACCGCAGAAAAAGCTTATCTTTTGAACATTCCGGATAATAGCTCGTTCAGCATTTCGCTAAAATCACAAACTGCCTGGAACGGAACCATTTCATGGAATGTGTACGATAAAAATGGAACATCGTTGATTCAATACTGCCAGCAACTGCCTCCGGACACGAATCAGGCGAAAAACGCCCTACTTCCTCTGTTGTGGGGAGTGAAATATTCCTTAGTCGAAGGCCTGGGCAATCTCGGCGGGCTGTTCGGTTTTGTTGACAATAAGATGAGCCTTCTAGCTTTGGAGCGGGATACGCTGCCTGCAGCCGAGGCTGTGCTTTACGTAGAAAAGGGGATCCCGCCGCTCGAATCCTGCGAGATAATCGCCGATACTGCCCAATTAAAACTCCCTAAAGAAAGCATCCTCATTGATGTTACTCCAATCATTGATTTCCAAAAGAATATCCTGCAGTATATTCAGGTTTCTATCCAGCATGGCCATCTTCTCGTGATAACTTTGAACCAATCTTCGCTTTCTCGTCTTTCAATCAAAATTTTTGACATCAGAGGTAGGCAGCTACTTTCTTTTGCTGATAGGATGATGGAAAGCGGGACAATTTCATTCAATCTTCCAGTTTCGATGAAGGGAGTTTTCGTAATACGGGTCAGCTCTGGAACGGCTGAGATTTCGAAAAAACTGATAATAAAATAAATACTCATGGAGATGAACAATAGAAATAGTTTCACTACCATCCCACATATAGGTAAAAGCCATAGCTAAACATCGAAAATATTACTAAAAACGGCACTTTTTACGGTAGATTCATCA